>NZ_JBZVGZ010000012.1:0-98464 GCF_058630335.1 Halorubrum sp. SD41 | reverse complement strand
ACCCCCCCCCGCCTGGGTCCTGGGCGCCCTCCCCGCCGCCCGGCCGGCCCGCGACCCCCTCGCGCGTGCTCCTCGCGGCCGCCGAAGGCGGCCACTCGGAGGCACGCGCCACCGCAGTTCGTTTATAAGTAATCGCCTCCGCCACTCACTCCATTTAAATATCGCATCACTGTCGCTGTACTGGTTCCGACGGCCGCGAAGAAACCGACGAGTCGGCGGCTCAACGGTGTAGAGTGACCGCCGCTACGGCGCGGACGTTGAAAGGCGGCCGCCTCACGCGAACGCGAGACGACCGGTTATGTCGCACGCCGGCGGCCGGTCGAATAGGCGTCGGCCGCCGCCGTATATAAACCCTCGTTCACGAGACCGCGAGCGAACGGCCGACGCGCCTCGTCAGTCCGGCCGGTGGACCTCGCCGTCGCGCGAGTCGGCGTCCTTCCGGCGGAGCGCGGCGGCCGAGTTGTTCGCGTCGTAGCCGAAGAACACGTCCTTCGCGTACGTCTCGGCGACCTCGGTCGCGTGGATCAGGTCGTCGACGTCGACGTCGACCGCGTACAGCTCCAGCGAGAATGGCGTCTCGGGCGGCGCGCCGTGGAGGTCGTAGTCACCGCCGAGCCGCGAGCGGAACCCGCGCGCGATCGTCTCCAGCCAGTAGGTCGTCGCGTACTCCGTGTCGTACAGGGGAACGACGAACTCGTCGACGTACTCGGTCAGGCGGTCGAGGTCGAGGCCGGCCCGCTCGTAGAGGTGGTCGGGGTAGGGATCGGGGTAGAGGGTGAGCAGGAGCCGACCGGGGACCAGCTCGGCCGCCTCGGCCACGAACTCGGTGATGACGTCGGCGCGCCAGGCGGCGAACTCGTCGCGGTCGCTCTCGGCGAACAGGCGCTCGCAGCGGTCGCAGTGGCAGAACCCCTCGCGCGGGAACCCGACGTCGTCGAGGCGGACGTCGCCGTTCTCGGCGGCGCAGTCGGCGATGATCTCCAGTAAGCCCTCGCGGTACTCCGGGTGCGTCGGGCAGATGTACGCCCAGTCGAAGTACTCGCGGTCGCGGGTCGCCGGCTCGCCGCGCTCGTCGACCGGGACGAGGTCGTCGTCCTCGCTCGCGGCGGCGTTGTCGCCGAAACACGACACCATGTTTACGGCGTTCGGCAGCGGCTCGGCCGACCGCCCCGTGACGTCTTTGACCTCGTAGAAGCCGAGGTCGAACGGCTCCATCTCGACCTCGTCGGCGTTGCGCGTGACGACCCCGTACATGGGGCCGGCTACGGGACTGGCCGGTAAAAACGGACGGTATCGCGGCGGTCGGCGCGCGATGCGACTCGTCGAGCGGCACGAGACGTAGTCGGTTCGGCCCGCGGAGGGCGCGGACGCGGCGGTGCGGCGTTACTCGACTTCGACAGGCTGCTTGTCGCCGGCGAACAGGAAGTACGCGAGCGCGACGAGCGACAGCACGAGGACGAGCTTGGCTTTCTTGCTCATACATCACGGTTCGTGGGGCGGGCGCTAAAACTTACCGGACCGAGAACAGATCGCCTGTCGACGACGCACGTCGACCGCGCCTCACACGTCGATGTGTTCGGCGATGTCGGCGCGCAGAATCGTCGCGCAGTAGTCGCAGCGCACGCCGTCGGCGACGACGTCGAAGCGGGTCTCGATCGGCTCGTCGGCGTTGGTGATACAGTTCCGGTTCGGACAGGAGAGCACGCCCGTCACGCCGTCGGGACGGGTGACACGGTTCTTCTCGACCACCTCGAAGTCGCGGACGATGTTGATCGTCGCCTCGGGCGCGATGAGGGAGAGCACGTCGACCTCGGACTGCGACAGCTCCCGGTCTTCGACCTTCACGATGTCCTTGCGGCCGAGCCGGTCGGAGGGGACGTTCATCCCGACGGAGACGCCGAACCCCTCGGAGCCGTCGATGCCGAGGATGGCGAGGACGTTCAGCGCCTGCCCGGCCTCGACGTGGTCGATGACGGTGCCGTCGCGGATCTTCGAGACGCGCAGCTCGTGTTCGCTCATCGGTCCACCTCCGTCCCCTCGTCGCCGTCCGGACTCGCGTTCTCCAGGAGGGTGTCGAGCAGCGCCATCCGTACCGGAATGCCGTTGTGCGCCTGCTCGAAGTAGCGCGCGTGGTCGGTCTCGTCGACGTCGGGCGCGATCTCGTCGACGCGCGGGAGCGGGTGCATGACGGTGAGGTCGTCGCGCGCGTCCTCAAGCGTCTCGGCGTCGATCTGATACTCGCCGGCGACGCGGTGGTACTCGTTCTCGTCGGGGAACCGCTCCTTCTGGATCCGGGTGACGTACAGCACGTCGAGCTCGTCGAGGACCGGTTCCAGCTCCTCGTGTTCGCGGATCTGCGCGCCCGTCTCGTGGAGGTCGAAGCGCACGGAGCGGGGGAGCCGCAGGGACTCGGGGCTGATGAAGTGCTGGTTGGCGTCGAACTCGGTGAGCGCGGCCGCCAGCGAGTGGACCGTCCGCCCGTACTTCAGGTCGCCCATGATCCCGATGGTGAGGTCGTCGAGCCCGTGGTCCTCGCGGATGGTGTGGAGGTCGAGGAGGGTCTGGGAGGGGTGTTGCCCCGCGCCGTCACCCGCGTTGACCACGGGGACGTCCACGCGCTCGCCGGCCAGCGTCGCGGCGCCCTCGCTGGGGTGACGGAGGACGAGCGCGTCGGCGTACCCCTCGATGACGCGGACGGTGTCCGACAGCGACTCCCCTTTGGACACCGACGAGGAGTCGACGTCGCCCATGTCGATGGTGTTCATCCCGAGGCGCTTGGCCGCGCTGTCGAAGCTCATCCGGGTGCGCGTGCTGGGCTCGAAGAAGCAGAGCGCGAGCACGCGCCCGGCGTGCCGGTCGGCGTAGGCGGCGGGGTCGTCGGCGACCGCCCGGGCCCGGTCGAGCACGGCCTCGATGTCATCCCGCGAGAGCTGGGTCGCGGTGATGAGGTGGTCCTGTCGCATCGTCTGAGATGGGACTCGGCAGTATCTTGAATCCCTCGGCTCGGCCGTCGTAACGGGTGTTCACGTCCGTGCGGATCCCTGTGACCGACGGTTTCGAGATTCGCAGAACGCGGTGATAGTTCACACGCTCGGCGGCCGCCGACACCCGTCCGCGCTTATAAACCGATCCGGGCCAAAGAAGCGACCATGTCCGACAACGACCCGGCCGACCTGCTGCCGAACGACCGCGTGAAGCGGGCGGCCCTCGACGGCGAGGTGACGCAGCTCCACCGCGGGAACCGGTACGGCGACGAGGGCGACACCTTCGAGATCGAGGGCGTGACGTTCGAACTCACCGAGGTCAGCGAGCGCACGCTCGGGGACATGAGCGACGAGGACGCGAAACGCGAGGGGTCGCCGTCGCTAGAGGCGTACAAGGAGCGAATGGTCCGCGCGCACGGCGGGAACTTCGACTGGGACGACGACGCGGACGTGGTGCGACACCGCTTCGAGCGGGTCGACGAGTAGCGAACTGGGCGACGAGTAGCGAATGGAGGGAACGAGGCGACTCAGTCGTCGTCCGCGGCCGCGCCGTCCGCGCCGCCCGCGCCGTCGCCGTCCTCCGCAGCGGTTGCGGCGTCGTCCTCGATGCTCGGCGGGTACTTCCCGCGGTCGAGCTTCAGGTCCGACTGCGGCCGCGCCATACAGGTGAGCGCGAACTCCTCGGCCTCCTCGTCGGTGAGGCCGCGGGCCGCGGGCTGGGTCACCTCGCCCTCGACGATCTCCGCGGAACAAGCGAGACACATCCCGACGCGGCAGGAGTACTCCTGGGCGATCCCCTCGTCGAAGCAGGAGCTGAGGATCGTCTCCGTGTCGGCCACCTCGATCGTCTCGCCGGTGCCGACGAACTCGACGGTGTACTCGGTCATGGCGCCGAGTACCCGCCGACCGGTCAAAAAGGGTTCCCCTCGATCGCGTCGCCGTCGCGGGGACGGAAGCGAGTGTAGGAGGTGGTGAGTTATCCGGACAGAGGTAATTTTCCGATACCGGTTTTTTATAAACGGGACGAATATCCGAACGCATCGATGGTCCTCGCACCCTCCGTCGCGCAGCTACCGACGTATCGAATCTGGGGCGCCACCGTCGTCCAGGACGAACTGTTCATGCTGGCGGTGCTGCTCGTCTTGTGGGCGACGCTCGGCAGATGGATTTATAAAGACGCGACGGCCCGGGACAACGACTGGGCGTGGCAGTGGGGGTTCGGCACCCCGCTGACGGTGATCGCGGGGCTGGACGTGATGCTGTTGGTCGTCGTGATCTATCTGCTGCTTCGGAATTCGGAGTAATTGTGATACGTCTTGTCTATAAATAACTAATCGCGGATCACCGGCAGACACCTCCAAAGCCCCAGCCGTGAGGCGGGCGTACGCTCGCTGCGCGCTTCACTCGGTCGCTCACTGCGTTCGCTTCCTCGTTCCAGTGCTTGCGTCGCCTACGCCCGCCTCACGGCTGCCCCTTTGAGTCCCACCCGACCGCACCGCCCCGCACCACACGCCTCCCCAGCCTCGTCGATGGTCCTCCGCTTCGCTCCGGACCATCGACTCCCTCGCGCGTGCTCCTCGCGGCCGCCGGAGGCGGCCGCTCGCAGGCACGCGCCACCGCGTCTCTCTCGATCGAATCATCGTGTTCGATCGATTCATAATGTCGCAATCGCATCTTTCACACTCACCCTCCCACCTATCGCAACGACTAATCCCCCGCCGGACGCTTCCCGAGGTATGACCGGCAAGGCCACCGCGCGAGCCCACCCGATCCAGGGGCTCGTCAAGTACCACGGGATGCGCGACGAGGAACTGCGGCTCCCGTACCACGACAGCATCAGCCTCTGTACCGCCCCGACCGCGACGACCACGACCGTCGAGTGGCAGCCCGACGCGAGCGAGGACGCGTACGTCATCGGCGGCGAGGAAGTGGACGGGCGCGCCGCGGAGCGCATCGACATGGTCGTCGACCACGTCCGCGAGCTGGCCGGCGTCGACGCCGCCGTGCGGCTGGAGAGCGAGAACTCCTTCCCGTCGAACATCGGCTTCGGCTCCTCCTCGTCGGGGTTCGCGGCCGCCGCGCTCGCTCTGGTAGAGGCCGCGGGGCTCGACATGTCGCTCCCGGAGGTCTCGACCGTCGCCCGCCGCGGCTCCTCTTCGGCGGCGCGCTCGGTCACCGGCGCCTACTCGCGGCTGGACGCCGGCCTCAACGACGAGGACTGCCGCTCCTACCGCCTCGACGTGGGCGTGAGCGAGGACGGGTTCGACCCCGAGGCGGACCTCCGGATCGTCGCCGCGCACGTTCCCGCTTATAAAGAGACGGAGGAGGCCCACCGCGAGGCCGCCGCGAGCCACATGATGCAGGCGCGGACCGCGCACGTCCAGGACCAGCTGGTGGAGATGACCGACGCGCTCCGCGACGGCGACTTCGACCGGATCTTCGAGACCGCGGAGCACGACTCCCTGTCCCTGACGGCCACGACGATGACGGGGCCCGCGGGGTGGGTGTACTGGCAGCCCGAGACGATCGCGGTGTTCAACGCGGTCCGCGAGCTCCGCGAGGAGGGCGTCCCCGTCTACTTCTCGACGGACACCGGCGCATCGGTGTACGTGAACACCCTCGCCGACCACGTCGACGAGGTCGAACGTCGGATCGCCGAGATCGGCGTCGACACGGACGTCTGGGAGGTCGGCGGCCCGGCGCGGATCCTCGACGAGCGCGACGCGCTCTTTTAAATAGGCGAGCGGTGTGGCGCCGCGTCCGGCTCCGTCGCCGGCGGCATCGGCGACGGGTCCGATTCGGAGCTTCGACGAAATAAAAGAAACCGCGTTTCGGTCGTCTCAGTACGGCAGCACGCCGGTCACGGTGCCGAGAAGCGACACGCCGATCGCGAGCACCTGCGCGACGAAGAACGCCTTCGAGGAGGCCCACCCGAAGTACAGAAGCGTCGCCATCGGGACCAGCCCGATGACCGACGGCCAGAGCCCCATCGTGAACAGGATCGCGAGGAAGCCCGTCGTCACGAGGATGAGCACGTCCATCCCGAGCGAGACGAGGTTCCGTCGGCGGAGCTCCTCGGGGTCGAACATCCGCGCCAGCGACCCGCGCTGATCGCTTCGGTCGTCCGCGGTCGACGTCGACTCCATCGTCAGTCGTTAAGCGTCGCCTCGTGGGCGTCGTCGAGGGAGCTGGTGATCTCCTCGGTCGGCGTGTCGGGCGTGGCCCAGAGGCCCTTGAGCACCGACCAGAACTCCTGCTGGAACGGGTTCCCGAGGGCGTCGTCGAGGTCGGGCACGACCGTCACCTCGTCGGCGAGGTCCGGAAGGTTCGCCATGACCTCGATTTGGTAGGCGTCGTCCGGCACCTGAGTGTTGGAGGCGATGAACCCGCCGTCCTCGACCCACACCTGCTGGCCCTCGGCGGAGACGAACGAGCTCAGGGCGTCGCGGGCGGCGTCGACGTTGTCCGAGTACGTCGGCACGGTGAACCAGTTGACCGACGAGGAGATGCCGTCGACGCCCGGGAGCCGGAACACGCCGAGGTCCGACGGGTCCTCGACGGCGTCCTGCGCCGGCGTGAACGAGCCCATGAAGTACAGCGGGAGGCTGTTGTCCCAGAAGTACTCGTACTGGATGCCGAAGTTCCGCGTCTGGCTGAAGTACCCCTCGTCGTGGAGCATCTTGATCTCGTCGAACGCCGTCGCGACCCGATCGTCGGTGAAGGAGGCGTCGCCGTCGATGAGCCCCTGCTGGAGCGACGCGCCGTCCTCCTGCCGCATGAAGAAGCCCTCGGTGATGTCGCTGAGCGGCCAGCCGGTACCGTTCCCGGAGGCGATGGGGGCGTCGACGCCCTCGATCCCCGAAATGTCGTCGAGCAGCGTCATGAACTCGTCCCAGCTCTCCGGCTCGGAGAGGTCGTGCTCGTCGAAGAACGACTGCCGGTACCAGAAGCCGGGCTTGAGGTCCATCTTGAACGGCGCGGCGTACACCTCGCCGTCGACGGTGACCCGCGACGGGTCGACCGCGAAGTTGTCGGCGTCCCACGCGTCGCCGACCGGCGCGAGGTGGCCGTTCTGGGCGTCCGAGATGATCCGCGCCGGCGAGGGCATCACGACGATGTCCGCGGAGGCGACGCCGGACTCGTAGTCCATCAGGGTCCCGGTGAGCAGGCTGTCGGTGTCGCGCGGGAAGTACTCCATACTCATCCCGGTGTCCTCCTCCACGAAGTCCATCACCTTGCTGAACGACTCCTGCTCGCCGCCGGACCAGACGCCCGTGATCTCGAGGCTGTTACTCCCGCCGTCGGAACCGTCGCTGCCGTCGGAGCCGTCCCCGCCGTCACCGCCGTCGCCACCGTTGCCGGAACAGCCCGCGAGCGCAACGCTCCCCAGCACCGACGCGGTGCCGGTCGTCTTCAGTACGTCCCGCCGTGTAGTACAGGATCGATCATCGGACATGTCGTCCCAACCCAATCGACCCACTTACTTCAAATTTGCTTATTAATTACCGCTATAGTTACTAATCACAGTCGGACGCCCACGGAACGCGATCACGGCTATTTATGGGTGTATCGGGGGGTAGTGGTGGATATGACGGACGGAGCCGATTCCACTTCCGACGCGTCTGACCGCCCGAATCTCGTCCTCGTTCACTGTCACGACCTCGGTCAACACCTCGGCTGCTACGGGGCCGACGTCGACACGCCGAACATCGATCGGATCGCGGCCGACGGCGCCCGGATGGCGAACAGCTTCTGTACGGCCCCGCAGTGCTCGCCGAGCCGGTCCAGCATGATGACGGGCTACTATCCCCACGAGAACGGCGTCATGGGGCTCGCGCACATGGGCTGGGCGCTCGGCGACGGCTGGGAGACCCTCCCGAAACGCCTCCGATCGGCGGGGTACGACACGGCCCTGCTCGGCTTCCAGCACGAGGTCCCCGACGAGCCCGAGCGGCTCGGCTACGACTACGTCGACAGCGGGACGAAGCGCGCCCTCGGTCTCGTCGACGTCGTCGACGACTTCTTCGCCGGGCGCGCGGACGCGGACGATCCCTTCTTCGTCTCGATCGGGATCGAGGAGCCGCACCGTCCCTTCCGGCGTGAGTACCTTCCCGAGGAGACGTACGACGCGTACGACCCCGAGGAGATCCCGCTGGACGACTTCCCGTACCTCCCGGACGCGCCCGGCGTCCGCGAGGACGTCGCCGACCTCCGGTCGGTGATCTCGGAGGTCCTCGACCCGGCGGTCGGCCGCTACCGCGAGTCGCTCGCCGACCACGGGCTGGCCGAGGAGACGGTGTTCGTCTTCACGACCGACCACGGGCTGGCGATCCCGCGCGCGAAGGGCACCTGCTACGACCCGGGGATCGAGACCGCGCTCGTGGTCCACCGGCCGGGCGTCGTCGAGGGCGGCGCGGTCCACGACGCGCTCGTCACAAACGCCGACTTCACGCCGACGATGCTCGACCTGCTCGGGGTCGACGCGCCGACGGACGCCTCGGGCGAGTCGTTCGCGCCGCTGCTCCGCGGGGAGCCGCACGACGACCGCGACCGGATCTTCGCCGAGATGACGTGGCACGACCGATACAACCCGATCCGCGCGATCCGGACGGAGCGGTACAAGTACGTCCGGAACTTCTCCGTGCTGCCGAAGGTGTTCGTCCCGATGGACGTCGCGGCGACGGCCTCGGGGCGCGAGGTCCACGAGGAGTTCCACGTCCCGCAGCGCCCGACGGAGGAGCTGTACGACCTCGAGGCCGACCCCGAGGAGTCGGAGAACCTCGCCTCGGACAAGAAGCCGTTCGAGCCGGCGGCCGAGGCGAGCGACCCGGACCCGGCCCACGTCGACGCCCTCGACCGACTGCGCGACGAACTGACCGCGTGGATGGAGTCGACCGACGACCCGCTCCTCGACGGGCCCGTGCCGTACCCGGATGTCGAGTAGCCCGTGCCGGACCCGGATGTCGAGTAAGGCGTCGGTCGGCCTCCGACGCGCGGAGCCGGGGCGGCCCCCCGTCGCGGACTCGATGATTTTTAAACACCGAAGTGGGTACTTGATCGTCATGGACACCGAGGAACTCCTGGAGACGCTCCAGGCCGCGGATCTCTCTTACTATCAGGCGAACGCGTACGTCACGCTGCTCGAACTGGGGACCGCCTCAGCGACCGAGGTCGCACAGGCAAGCGACGTGCCGGACGCGCGGATCTACGACGTGCTCCGCGACCTCGACGACTTCGGGTACGTGGAGCTGTACGAACAGGAGACGTTCCAGGCGCGCGCGACCGACCCGGAGACGATCGTCTCCGGGCTCACCGACCGCGCGGCCGCGCTCGAATCGGCCGCCGGGGAGATCGAGGAGCGGTTCGAGCGACCGACGCTGGACACCCAGACGGTCAGCATCGTCAAGCGGTTCGACACCGTCCTCGAGGCGGCCCGGACGTTCGTCCGCGACGCCGACACCCAGATCCACGCGACGCTCACCCCCGACCAGTTCGACGCGCTCCGGGGCGACCTGGCCGACGCCCGCGACCGCGGCGTCACGGTCAACGTCACGATACTCGCCCTCGACGGCGACGAGCCGTTCGACGACGCCGACTACGAGGGCGCCGTGAGCGTCGCCCACCGACTCTCTCGGCCCGCCCCGTTCGTGCTCACCTCCGACCTCCGGCGCACGGCGTTCGCGCCGAACCCCGCGGCGGTCGAGGACTACGGCCTCATCCTCCGCAACCGGTCGTTCACCTACGTCTTCTTCTGGCACTTTCTGCTCTTCATGTGGCTCCCCTCGCCCGTCGCGTACGAGGCCGACGCGGCGGGCCCGAAGCGGTACGCCGACATCCGGCAATTCCTGCTGGAGAACCGCGACCGGATCCGCGGGGACGAGCCCTTCCACGTCGAGATCGAGGGACGCGAGACCGACAGCGACCGGTCCGTAACCGTCTCCGGCGAGGTCGTCGACGCCGAAAACCTCTCCGAGGGCGACGGCGGCGAGGACCGCGCCCCGAGCGTGCTGGCGCTGACCGGCACCGCGTCCATGATCGTCGACGACGGGGAGCGGCGGTGGACCGTCGGCGGGTGGGGCGCGACCTACGAGGAGGTGGAGGCGAACCGGATCCGGGTGACGGGCGTCGGCGCCGAACTCGGCTCCGAACCGACGGAGTGACGCCGGTCGACTTTTGCCCCTTCGCGACCGAGCGGGACCATGCCCATCGAACCCGACGCGGTCGCGGACCTCATCGAGGAGCACCTCCCCGACGCGGTCGCCCGCGTGACCGCGCCCCGGATCCACGACGACGAGGACGAGGACGCCCACTTCGCCGCGGTCGTCGTCTCGCCCGCCTTCGAGGGTGAGTCGCTCGTCGACCAGCACCAGCGCGTGTACGACGCGGTCGGCGACCACATGACGCGGTCCGTCCACGCCTTGGAGATCAAGACGTACACGCCCGAGGCGTACGCCGAACACGGCGACGGGACGCTCGACGACGACCTCCGCGAGGCGGGGCTGTTCCCCGTCGACGAGGCCTGACGGCACTGCCGCGTCCGCGTCGAGCGCCGCTTCTCAGCCTCCACGACGGTGTTATCCCAACTCGGTCGCGCTCGACCGAGCGCTCGTGACGCTCCCGTTCGCTTTTAAATAAGGCGCCGCGGCTCGGAGTTCCGGTCAGCCGTCGCCGGTCCCGCTCGCGGTCGGTCCGTCGGTCTCGTCTGCGGAGCCGTCGCCCGCGACGCTGTCGTCGCCGGCACCGTCGTCATTTGCGGCGCCGTCGTCGCCGGCGCCGTCGTCATTTGCGGCGCCGGCGCCGCCCGCGACGCGGTCGGCGACCAGTTCGGCGAGCGGGTCGACCGTGACCGTCAGCCGGGCGGCGAGGAACACCACGGGGACGAGTGCGACGAACAGGAAGGCGGCGTCGTACGCCCACGCCGCGCCGTCCAGCACGGGCACCGCGAGACCGGCGAGACCGCGGTACGCGACGAGGACGGCGCCGAAGACGACGAGCCAGTGGACCACGCCGCCCGCGTTCTCGACGACCCGGTCCGGGCGAGCGTCTCCCTCCGCGTCGGCCTCGCCGAGCGCCAGCCGCGTCAGCAGCGCGAACTTGGGCGCGGCGTACAGGAGGATCCCCGCCACCGCGAGCGCGACGACGGCCGTCGCGACCGCGGCGAACGTCACCGGGGCGAAGGGGACGAGCCGGTCGACGCCCGGCAGCAGCGTGACGACGGCGAGGACGCCGACTATCGCCAGCGCGCCGATCAGGAGCTTGCTCGTCGACCGGACCGTGTCGCGGTCGAGCGCCGTTCCGATCGCAGAGTCGTTCGAGCTCATGTGCGCCCGGCCGTTGCCGACGCAGCGGTATATAAAGGCGAAGCGTTTGCGCCGATTTTCGGCCGTTTTTGCTCGATTTATCTCCTCACCCGTTCCTCGCCGCGTGCTACCAATTAATACGGTACCGATGCGCACGTTCCCGCGCGCTGGCGCCTTCCAGTACCTTTTACAGCGTCTCGCGGGAAGGTCGGCGCATGGGTGACGACTACCGCACGGAGGAGGACAGCCTCGGCGAGATGCAGGTGCCGGCGGACGCCTACTGGGGCGCACAGACCCAGCGCGCCGTCGAGAACTTCCCCGTCTCGGGGATCCCGATGAGCCGACGGTTCATCCGCGCGCTCGGCGTCGTGAAGAAGGCGGCCGCGCAGGCGAACCGGGATCTTGATCTCATCGAAGAGGACACCGCCGACGCCATCGTCGCCGCCGCCGACGAGGTGATCGCGGGCGAGCACGACGACCAGTTCCCGGTCGACGTGTTCCAGACCGGCTCGGGCACCTCCTCGAACATGAACGCCAACGAGGTGATCGCCAACCGCGCCGCCGAGATCGCGGGCGCCGAGATCGGCGACCGCGTCGTCCACCCCAACGACCACGTCAACTACGGCCAGTCGTCGAACGACGTGATCCCGACGGCGATGCACGTCGCCGCGCTGGAGGCCGTCGAGAAGGATCTCGTGCCCGCGTTAGAGACGCTCCACGCCGAGCTCGAGGCCAAGGAGACGGAGTTCGACGGCGTCGTCAAGACCGGGCGGACGCACCTCCAAGACGCCACGCCGATCCGGCTCGGACAGGAGTTCGGCGGCTACCGGACGCAGGTCGCGAAGGGCATCGAGCGCGCCGAGGGCGTCCAGTCGAACCTCCGCGAGCTCGCACTCGGCGGCACCGCGGTCGGGACCGGGCTCAACACCCATCCCGAGTTCCCGGAGCTCGCGGCGGAGTACATCTCCGACGAGACGGGGACCGAGTTCCGCGAGGCGGCGAACCACTTCGAGGCGCAGGCGGCCCACGACGCGATGGCGGAGGGCCACGGCGCGCTCAAGACCATCGCCGGCAGCCTCAACAAGATGGCCAACGACCTGCGCCTGCTCGCATCCGGCCCCCGGAACGGCCTCGGCGAGGTCGAGCAGCCGGAGAACCAGCCCGGCTCTTCGATCATGCCCGGAAAGATCAACCCGGTCGTCGCGGAGTCGGTCAACCAGGTCCACAAGCAGGTCGTCGGCAACGACGCCGCCGTCTCGGCGGGCGCGGCCCGCGGCGAGATCGACCTGAACCTCTACAAGCCCGTCATCGCGCACAACTTCCTCGAGTCGGCGGAGCTGCTCTCGAACGTCGCCGAGACGTTCGGCGAGCGCTTCGTCGGGAAGCTGGAGGCGAACGAGGAGCACTGCGAGACGCGCGTCGAACAGTCGATGGCGCTCGCGACCGCGCTCAACCCCGCGATCGGCTACGACAAGGCCTCGAAGGTGGCCAAGAAGGCGCTCGCGGACGGCAAATCCGTCAAGGAGGTCGCCGTGAGCGAGGGGTACCTCACCGAGGACGAGGCCGACGAGGTGCTCGACCCCGAGGCGATGACCCACCGCGTCATCCTCGGCGACGAGAACTGAGCCGCGGGGGCGACGGCGCGGGCGGCCGCACGGTCCGCCCCGCGGGATCGGCAGAACGCTTTTCGGGTGCGCGTGTGAGTGCCGGACATGGCTGAGAGTGACTTACAGGCCGAGCAGGAGCCGTTGAAAAGGGAGTACGAGGAGAACCCCGAGGCGGCGCAGATCACGCTGTCCGCGACCGGCGAAGAGCAGGGCGACGCCCGGTCGTGTAGCGTCGACATCGGCCGGGCGATCTACGAGGCGGAGCTCCACGAGGGGGCCGGCGGGCCCGGCGGGGGCGCCTGCTCGGGCGACCTCCTCCTCGGCGCGCTGGCCGCCTGTTCCCAGCTGACCGCGCAGGCCGTCGCCGAGAGCTTCGGCGTCGACGCCGACGTCGAGGTCGAGGCCAGCGGCGACCTCGACCTCCGCGGGACGATGGGCGTCGACGACGAGGCGCCGGTGGGGTTCGAGGACCTCCGCCTCGACGTGGCCGTCGACGGCGACGTCGACGAGGACACCCGCGCGGCGCTGAAAAAGTACACCGAGAAGTACTGCGTCGTCTACCAGACGTTGGCGGACCCGCCGGACGTCGAGACGACGTGGACGTTCGACTGACGGCTGCGACGCGTTCGGGGTCGCGGGCGGGTCGGCGCGTTCGGGGTCGCGGGCGGGCCGCAGCGCTCGGAGCCACGGCGACCCCGCGGCCGCGCCGTTCGCGCCGAATCGGAACCATTTAAGCCGACGTCGGTACCGATCCCACACGGATGAAACTTCACGAGTATCAAGCGAAGTCGCTCTTCGCGGACGCCGGGATCCCGGTTCCGGACTCCCGGCTCGCGACGAGCGTCGACGAGGCCCTCGACGCCGTCGACGAGATCGGCTACCCGGCCGCGATCAAGGCGCAGGTCCACGTCGGAGGGCGCGGGAAGGCCGGCGGGATCAAGATCGCGACCGACCGCGAGGAGGCCGAGCGGTACGCCGAGGAGATCCTCGGGATGGACCTGAAGGGGTACACCGTCGATCGGGTCCTCGTCGAGGCCGGCGTTGACTTCGTCGACGAGCTGTACGTCGGCGTCACGATGGACCGCGGCGAGGGGAAGCCGGTCCTGATGGTGTCGACCGAGGGCGGCGTGAACATCGAGGAGGTCGCCGAGGAGAACCCCGACGCCATCGCCCGCGAGCACGTCGATCCCGCGTTCGGGCTCCACCCGTACCAAGCCCGCAAGGTCGTCTACGAGGCGGGCGTCGACGCCGACGTCGCGCTCGACGTGGCCTCGATCCTCTCGACGCTGTACGACCTCTACGAGGAGAACGACGCCTCCGAGATCGAGGTCAACCCCGTGATGATCACGAGCGACCGCGACGTCGTCGCCGCGGACGCCGTGATGAACATCGACGAGGACGCGCTGTTCCGCCAGCCCGAGCTCGCCGAGATGGCCGAGGAGTCCTACGAGGACGACCTCGAACGCAAGGCCGGCGAGTACGGCTTCGACTACGTCCGCCTCTCCGGGAACGTCGGCATCATCGGCAACGGCGCCGGCCTCGTGATGACGACGCTGGACCTGGTCGACTACTACGGCGGCGCGCCCGCTAACTTCCTCGACATCGGCGGCGGCGCGAAGGCCGAGCGCGTCACGCAGGCGCTCGACATGGTGTTCTCCGACGACAACGTCGACGCCGTCGTCTTCAACATCTTCGGCGGGATCACCCGCGGCGACGAGGTCGCCAAGGGGATCAACGAGGCCTTAGAGCGGTTCGACGAGATCCCCAAGAAGGTGGTCGTCCGGCTCGCCGGCACGAACGCCGAGGAGGGGATGGAGATTCTGAACACCGACCTCGTCGAGGTCGAGAAGACGCTGGAGGACGCGGTCCAGCGCGCGGTGAAGAACGCCGAGGAGGTGACCCAATGAGCATTTTCGTCGACGACGACACCAGAGTGGTGGTCCAGGGGATCACCGGCGGGGAGGGGAAGTTCCACGCCGGCCAGATGATCGAGTACGGCACGAACGTCGTCGCCGGCGCGGTGCCCGGCAAGGGCGGCCAGGAGGTCGACGGCGTCCCCGTCTACGACACCGTCGACGAGGCCGTCGAGGCCGAGGACGCGGACGCCTCCGTCATCTTCGTCCCGCCGGCGTTCGCCGCCGACGCCATCTTCGAGTCGCTCGACACGGACCTCGACCTCGCGGTCGCGATCACCGAGGGGATCCCGACCCAGGACATGGCGAAGGTGAACAAGCGCCTGAGCGAGACCGACACCCGCCTCATCGGCCCGAACTGCCCCGGGATCATCACCCCCGGCGAGGCGAAGCTCGGCATCCTCCCCGGCAACATCTTCTCCGAGGGGAACGTCGGCTTAGTCTCCCGCTCCGGCACGCTCACCTACCAGGTCGTCGACAACCTCACCGAGCGCGGGCTCGGCCAGTCGACCGCGATCGGCATCGGCGGCGACCCGATCATCGGCACCTCCTTCGTCGACGCCCTGGAGGCGTTCGAGGCCGACACCGACACCGACGCCGTCGTGATGTGCGGCGAGATCGGCGGCGAGGACGAGGAGCAGGCCGCGAAGTTCATCGGCGAGCACATGGACACGCCGGTCGCCGGCTTCATCGCCGGCCGCACGGCGCCGCCGGGCAAGCGCATGGGCCACGCCGGCGCCATCGTCTCCGGCTCCGGCACGGGCACCGCGCAGTCGAAGATCGACGCGCTCAACGACGCGGGCGTCCCCGTCGGCGACACCCCCGAGGAGGTCGCCGACCACGTCGAAGACTTCCTTTAAATAGCCTAGCGCGCCGGACCGGCACCGGACCGCGGCTCCGTTTTTCAGTTCCGATACACGAAGCGAAAGGTAAAATTACTGGTAGGGAAACACACGCACATGAATTCCGGTCCCGACGACACGCCGTCCGACGCCGGCGCGGCCGCGGACGACCCGTCGGGACCGCCCGCCGACGGCGCGAGCCGCGTCCTGTTCGTCGACGACGAGCCGGGGGCGGCGGACCTCGCCGCGACCCACGTCGAGCGGCTCGTGGACGGGATCGAGACGGTGACGCGGCTGTCGCCGGACGAGGCGTTGGACGTGGTCCGCGAGGGGCGCGTCGACTGCGTCGTCAGCGACTTCGACATGCCGGGGACGGACGGGCTCGAACTGCTCGACGCCGTCCGTTCCGTCGACCCCTCCCTGCCGTTCGTGCTGTTCACCGGCAAGGGGAGCGAGGAGATCGCGAGCGAGGCCATCTCCGCCGGCGTGACGGACTACCTCCAGAAGGGCGCAGGCCGGGACCGGTACGAGGTGCTCGCAAACAGCGTCGCGAACGCGCTCGGGCGCCGGCGGGCGGAGCGCGACCTCCGTGAGGTGAACGCCAAGGTCACGGCGATTCACGAGTTCGCGACGGAGTTGGCGTCGGTGACCGACGTCGCCGCGGTGTTCGATCGGACGGTCGACGCGGCCGAGGAGATCCTCGAGTTCGACCGCTGCGTCGCCGCCCGCCGACGCGGTGACCGGGTCGTCCCCGCCGTCCTCTCCGACAGCGTCAGCGAAGACGAGGTCCGCGCGTTCGAGGTCGGCGAGGGCGTCGTCGGGACCACGGTCGCCGAGCAGGAGACGATGGTGATCGACAACCTCAGCGTCGACCCCGCCGACCCGGACGAGCTGGAGGACCCCTCGTCGCCGGGTCGGACGGCGGCCGAGGCCGACCGGCGGGAGGGGTCGGACGTAGCCGATCCGGTCGCCGACGACATCCGGTCGGCGATCAGCGTTCCGATCGGCTCGCACGGCGTGTTACAGGCGGTCTCGAACGGATACGCCGCGTTCGACGAGCGGGACGTCGAGTTCGCGGAGCTGCTGGCCGCCCACGCCGCCAACGCCGTCGAGCAGATCGAGACGGAGAACGCGCTCCGCCGGGAGCGGGACCGGCTGACGGCGCTGTTCGACGACCTCCCGCTGCCGGCGGTGCGCACCGTCGCCCTCGGTGACGGCGGGCGTCGCCTCGACGCCGCCAACGAGGCGTTCGAGGAGACGTTCGGTCACGGCGCGACGGACGGGTACGAACGCGTCCGCGAAGCGATCATCCCGGACGGCGCCGACCGGCTCGACCCGGAGTCGGTGCTCGAACGCGACGAGCCCTCCCGGCTCGAGGTGCGTCGTCGGACCACGGACGGGCTGCGCGACTTCATCCTCCACGTGATCCCGGTCACGCAGCCGGACGAGACCGTCATCTACAGCGTCTACGCGGACATCGGCGAACAGAAGCGCGTCGAGCGCACGCTCCGGCGGCTCCACGCGACGACCCGCGAGATGTTCGGCGGCGAGGACCGCGAGGGGGTCGCGGCGGTGGCTACCCGGGCGGCGATCGACATTCTCGAGTTCCCGAGCAGCGGCGTCAGGCTGTACGACCCCGAGGCGAACGTCCTCCGCCCGACGGCGATAAGCGAGGAGGCGACCGCGGCGTTCGGCGACCGACCGTCGTTCGGTCCGGGTGACGGCCGCATCTGGGAGGCGTTCGACGACGGCCAGCCGGTCGTGGTCGACGACCTCGACGCCGTCGACAGCCCGGTCGGGTACGGCGAACACCGGAGCCTCCTCGTCGTTCCCCTCGGCGACCACGGCGTGATGCCGCTCGGGTCGCGCGAACCGGGCTTCTTCGACGAGACGGACCTCCAGCTGGCCCGCGTCCTCGCCGCGAACGTCACCGTCGCGCTCGACCACGCCGAGCGGACCGAGCAGCTCCGCGACCGCGACGCGGCGCTCCAGCGGGAGATCGATCGGCTGGAGAAGTTCGCGGGGCTCGTCTCCCACGACCTCCGGAACCCGCTCAACGTCGCCGCCGGTCGGACCGACCTGGCCCGGTCGCTGACGGACGACGCCGCGGTCATCGAGGAGCTCGACCGGGCCGAGGACGCGCACGACCGGATGAGCCAGCTGATAGACGATCTCCTCGCGCTGGCGCGGCAGGGCCGCACGGTCGACGAGATCGAGGCCGTCCCGCTGGACGAGGCTGCCGAACGAGCGTGGCGCACCGTCGACACCGGCAAGGCGACGCTCGACGTCTCGGCGGCGACGGCCGCGGTCGAGGCGGACCCGGAGCGGCTCCGCACGCTGTTCGAGAATCTGTTTACGAACAGTGTCGAGCACGGCTCGACTTACAGCCGGACGGAGTCCGGCGACAGCGTGGAACACGGTTCCACGGGCAGTCGGGCGGAGCCCGACGACAGCGGCGAGCACGGAACGGGCGGCGACGCCGGCGGGGACGCCGACGGCCTCACGGTCACCGTCGGGTCGCTCTCCGACGGATTCTACGTCGCGGACGACGGGGCCGGCTTCGACATCGATCCGGAGGAGGCGACGGAGTACGGCCGTTCAAGCACGGAGCGGGGGACGGGGTTCGGCCTCGCGATCGTGCGCGAGATCGCGGCCGCGCACGGCTGGGAGCTGTCGATCGACGGCGACGACGGCGCTCGGTTCGAGTTCCGCCACGGAACCGATATATAAAAACCCGGTTGGCGTGCGCACCGGGCGCACAGGCGGGCCACGGTTATGCGCGATTCGCCCCACTACGTTACGTATGGACGAAGGAACCCGCGAGCTGCTCGAACCGCTCCCGCCGAGCGCCAAGCTGGTCTACTACGTGCTCGACGCCGAGGGCCGGTTCGACCAGACCGGCCTCGCCGAAGAGACCCGCCTCTCGACCCGCACCGTCCGGTTCGCGGTCGAGAAGCTCACCGAGGTCGGGCTCGTCGAGGAAGGGTTGTGCCCCCGCGACGCCCGCCGCTCCGTCTATCAGGCCGTGCCGCCCGCGGAGCGCGACCCCGTCGACGAGCCGGAGGCGACCGCCGAGTCGGCCTCCGAGGCCGACGCGCCGGCCGCCGCGGTCGCCGAGGACTGAGCCCGAAGGCGGTCGACACCTCCGCAGACGTCCCGATCCGTCGCGCTTTTGCCCCCGGGACCGGTAGTGAGGGCACTCCGATGGCGACGTACCACATCGAAACCTACGGCTGCAGCTCGAACCGGGGAGAGAGCCGGGAGATCGAGCGCGCCCTCCGCGACGGGGGGCACCGCCCGGCCGACGGCCCCGAAGACGCGGACGTCGCCATCCTCAACACCTGTACCGTCGTCGAGAAGACGGAACGGAACATGCTCCGCCGCGCCGAGGAGCTCGCGGAGACGACCGCGGAGCTGGTCGTCACCGGCTGTATGGCGCTCGCGCAGGGCGAGATGTTCGCCGAGGCGGACGTCGACGCCGAGATCCTCCACTGGGACGAGGTCTCCTCCTACGTGCTCAACGGCGAGTGCCCGACGGTCACCCCCGACGCCGAGCCGGTCTTAGACGGCGTCGTCGGCATCCTCCCCATCGCCCGCGGCTGTATGAGCAACTGCTCGTACTGTATCACCAAGTTCGCCACCGGCCGCGTCGACTCCCCGCCGGTCGAGGAGAACGTCGAGAAGGCCCGGGCGCTGGTCCACGCCGGCGCGAAGGAGATCCGCGTCACCGGACAGGACACGGGCGTGTACGGCTGGGACGAGGGGGAACGCAAGCTCCCCGAGCTGCTCGACCGGATCTGCGACATCGACGGCGAGTTCCGGGTCCGGCTGGGGATGGCGAACCCCGGCGGGATCCACGGGATCCACGAGGAGCTGGCGGACGTGTTCGCGGCGAACGAGGAGCTGTACGACTTCATCCACGCCCCCGTCCAGTCGGGGTCCGACGACGTGCTCGAAGACATGCGCCGCCAGCACCGCGTCGAGAAGTTCCGCGAGGTCGTCGAGACGTTCGACGAGCGGCTCGACCACTGGACGCTCTCGACCGACTTCATCGTCGGCTTTCCCACCGAGAGCGAGGTCGATCACGAGCGGTCGATGGATCTCCTCGCGGAGGTCCGCCCCGAGAAGATCAACGTCACCCGCTTCTCGAAGCGCCCCGGCACCGACGCCGCCGACATGAAGGGGCTCGGCGGCACCGTCAAGAAGGAGCGCTCGAAGGCGATGTCCGAGCTGAAGATGGAGGTCGTCGGCGAGGCGTACGAGTCGATGGTCGGCGATCGGTTCGAGGCCCTCGTCGTCGAGGAGGGGACCGGCGACTCGGTGAAGTGCCGCGACGGCGCCTACCGACAGATCATCGTCCAGAACGCGACCGAACGCGGGGTCGACGTTGGGGACTTCCTCACCGTCGAGGTGACCGGGCACAACACGGTGTACGCGTTCGGCGACCCGGTCGACGAGGCGCGTTCCGACGCCGGCGGCGTCGACGGCGACTCGGTCGAGCGCGACGACCGGCCCGAATCGACAGCGTCCTCGGCGTAACGACCCGAGTCGCCCCGCCAGCTGGATTCCTCCTCCGCGCCCACTCAGGCGGACTCGTCCGGCCGCTGTCCCGTCGTCCCGGAATCGCTCGACTCCGATCCCCTTGACTTCGAACCCGCCCACTCCTCGGGCCCGGCGGCGTCCGGCACTCCGCCAGTGGCACCGTTCGATTCGGGCCGATCCGGGAGCCGGATCCGGACGACGGTGCCCCGCGGGTCGTTCTCCGCGAACTCGACCGTGCCGCCCGCCCGCGTGACCGTCCAGTATATCAGCCACAGCCCGAGTCCTTCGGTGTGTTCCAGCGGCGTCTCCTCGGCGTTTCGGAGCGTCTCTCGTTCGATCTCCGGGATCCCCCGTCCGGTGTCCGCGATCGAGAGTGTGGTCGCGTCGTCGTCCCGGCTCACGCGCACCGTGACCGTCACGTCGTCGTCGTTGTGTTCGATCGCGTTCCGCAGCGCCTCCTCGATCGCGAGCGGGAGCGACGGGTGCGCCCGGACGACGCAGCTGTCCGGGAGCTCCGTCCGGACGGCGACGCCGGGCGCCTCGGCGGTCAGCTCCGCCACTCGCTCCTCGACCACGGCGACGAGGTCGAACGACTGGCGCGACTCGGTCCGCCAGATCGACGCGATCCGGCGGGTCCGCTCGCTCGTCTCGACGAGGTCTTCGAGGTGGGTCCGAGCGATCGCCGCCCGCTCCGCGACCTCCGCGTCGTCCTCGACGGCCTCGATCCCGCCGAGGTAGCCGAGCGCGACCGACAGCTCGTTGCGGATGTTGTGGCGCAGCACGCGGTCGTTGATCGAGAGCAGGGTGGCGAGCTCCTGCGCCTCGGCGAGCTGTTCGTCGGCCTTCACCGCGTACGGTCCCGCGCGGGACCCGACCGCCGCGCCGAGACTCGCGGCGAACGAGATCAGAAAGGAGAGCTTGAACGCGTGGTGTTCGAGCAGCCAGATGAGCCAGACGACGCCCGCGAGCGCGGCGAACGAGAGGGCGGTCAGGGCCGCGATCCGAACTGCCCGCCACCGGCCGGTCAGGGATATTCCCCAGTCCGGAAGGTCGTACACCGTGTAGAAGACGAAGCCGGAGAGTCCGACGATCAGCGCCGACTCGAGCAGCGAGCCCACGCCGCCCCCCTGAAGCGCCAGGTGTCCGGCGCCGAGGCCGGCACAGAGGACGCCGAGCGCGGCGAACCCGACGCGAGGGGTGAGGGAGGTCATCGGGCGCCGTACTCCTCCCCGACGTTTAGGACTTTCTCGGGAGACCGGCCGCGACGGACGGAATCAATCCTCCTCGTAGATCAGCTCGACCTCGTCGGCGAACCGGTCCAAGATGTTCCGGCGCTTCTTCTTCATCGTCGGCGTGAGCAGGTCGTTGTCCTCGGTGAACTCCTCTTCGACGATCCGGAACCGCTTGATCTTCTCGTACGACTCGAACTCCTCGTTCACGCGGTCGACCTCCTCCTGAACCCGCTCGCGGACCCGGTCGTCGCGGCAGATCGCCGCGCGCTCGTCGGGCAGATCGATCCCCTCGTCGTCGGCCCACGCCGCGAGCCGCTCGAAGTTGGGCACGATGAGCGCGGAGACGAACTTCCGACCGTCGCCGAGGACGACGCACTGCTCGACGAACTCGTTGGCGGCGAACCGGTCCTCGATCGGCCCGGGCGCGACGTTCTTCCCCGTCGAGAGCACGAGCAGCTGCTTGGCGCGCTCGCGGAAGGCGACGTAGCCGTCCGGCCGGAGCTGCACGATGTCGCCCGTGCGGAACCACGGCTCCGCGGCGGCCGCCGCCGCGTCTTCGGTCGCCTTGCCGTCGTCGTCCGCGTCGTCGGCTCCGTCCCCGTCGACGCCGACGCGCTCGTCGGGCGGGGTCCCGGCGGTGACGGCGTCGTCGGGGAGATCGTCCGCGTCGACGAACGCCTCCGCGGTCGCGTCCGGGCGGTTCCAGTAGCCGTCGGTCACCTGCGGACCGCGGACGAGCAGCTCGCCCACGTCGCCGTCCAGGTCCGCGACCTCCTCGCCGACGACGGAGCCGTCGATCGCGATCTCGGTGTCGACGACCGGCGGGCCGATCGTGCCGACCTTCGGGGCCTCCGGCGGGTTGACGCTGATGACGGGCGAGGTCTCCGTGAGGCCGTACCCCTCCAGGATGGGCAGGTCCATCGCGTGGTACAGCGCGCACAGCTCGGCCGACAGCGACCCGCCGCCCGAGATGAAGAAGTCGACGTTGCCGCCGATCGCGTCCCGGACCGACGAGAAGACGAGGCGGTCGGCGACCGCGCGCTTGGCGTCGAGCAGGGCCCCAGGGTCGTCGGCCTCGTGGTGGGCGCGCCCGACCTCGACCGCCCACTCGAAGATCCGCTCCTTCACCGGCGACTCGCTCGCCTGCTCGCGGATCGCGTCGTACAGCTTCTCGTAGACGCGCGGGACGCTGGTCGTCGTCGTCGGGCGCACGAGCCCGAAGTCCTCCCGGAGGGTGTCGGGGCTCTCCGCGTACGCGACCGTCGCGCCCGCGGCGAACATCATGTAGTGGCCCGCCATCCGCTCGAAGACGTGCGCGAGCGGGAGGAAGGAGAGGGTTGTCGTCTCCGCGGAGATGCCGGGCACGTCCGGGTCGCGGTCGGGTCGGTCCGCGAACCGGCGGTAACACTGCGAGACGTTGTCCCGGAAGTTGGCGTGCGTGAGCCGGACGCCCTTCGGCTTCCCGGTCGTGCCGGAGGTGTAGATGAGGCTGGCGAGGTCGTCGACGTCATTCGCGTTGATCCACGACTCGTACGTCGCCTCGTCGAACGCGGCGGCGCCGCGCTCGTGGACCTCGCCGAGAGTGTACACGTCGTCGGCCGCCCCGGCGGCGCCGTCGCCGGGCTCGGCGTCCGCGGCGATCTCGTCGAACGTCACGACCGCGTCGAGGTCGTGGTCGAGGTCGTCGCGCACCGCGAGGACCTCGTCGAGCATCTCGCGGCTCTCGGCGACGACGACGGTCGCCTCCGGGTCCTCCAGCAGGTAGCGCAGCTGCCCCGGCGACGACGAGGCGTACACGGTCGTCACGACGGCGCCCGCGGCCAGCGCCGCGAAGTCGGTCTGGGCCCACTCCATGCGCGTCTGCGAGTACATCGCCACCCGCGTGTCGCCGTCGACGCCGAGCTCGCGGAACCCGGCCGCGAGGTTCCGGACGATCCCGCGCATCTCGGCGTACGTCAGGTCGGCGTACTCGCCCGCGGGCGCCCGCGGAACGACCCCGGCGGCGACGAGCGACCGGTCGTGGATTCCCCCCTTGTACCGCTGCGCGATCCGGTCAGCGTGTCGCTCCGCGGTGCGTTCGAACATCTCGGAGAGCGTCTCTCGGGCGACCGCGTCGTCCGTGAACGCCCGTTCCGCCGCTTGCCAACTCATACACGCTCACTCCCGCCCTACCTTCATAAACAATCCGGTAGTTTTGAGTTTCCCTTCGCACGGAGGGGCGTCGGGCGGTCAGGAAATGGGGTGCGGTCAGCGGCCGCCGGCGATCCGCGTGCCGACGCGGTCTCTGTCCGCGCGGATCCCGTCGGCGACCTCCGCGACCTGCGCGAGGACCGGGTAGCGCGGACCGTCGACGGAGCCGTAGAGGTAGTCGTAAAACGGGCGCTCGCGGTCCTCGTCGAGCGCCGTTCCGGGGGTCAGCGGCGGGTCGTCGAGCGAGCGCTGTCGATCGGCGGCGAGGTCGTCGCACTCCCGTTCGAGCTCCGACAGCCGGTTCCAGACGTCGATCGCCGCGTCGGTCTCGCGGCCGGACCGGATCCCCTCCAAGTGACCGATCAGCCGGCGGCGGCGGCGGTCGATCGACGATAGCGTCGCCTCTCGGTCGCCCAGCTCGTCGATCTCTTCGCCTATCGCGTCGGCGAGCCGTTCGCGCGCCCTGGCAGCGCGGCGACTTCGGTCGACGAGCGCCGACCGCGCGCCGCTCGACAGCCCGCCGTCGGACGCCAACGCGGTCGCGGTGTCCGGTCCGAGCTCCGCGGCCAGGCTCTCCGCGGCCGACTCGTCGTACTCGGCCCGGTAGTGGGGCAGCGACAACACGGTGTCGTGGTACGCGGACATCACCCGTCTGAGCGTGGCGTTGTCTGCGGCCGTCCCGTTCCCGGGACGTCGTCCGCCGCCGGGGCCGTCGAGTCCGCGGAGCGCGCCGGCGGGCACGCCGGACGGCGTCGCGTCCGTCGCGACGGAGACGGTGTCGATCTGCGCGACCCGATCGGCGAACGACTCGAACGCGTCCCGCTCGTCGAGCACGCGGCGTCGCTCGCGCCGGCAGGCCGACTCGGCGTCGCGGACGTACGCGAACGCGAGCAGCGCGAGCACGCCGATCAGCGCGACCGCCGTGATCACTCCCGGCTCGGTCGCAACCGCCCACAGCTCGCACACGCCGCTCGCGCAGTTCGCACCCGTCACCCCCTGATCTGGAATCTGAAAGACCGCCGTCGAACCCGGATGAACGCTCATTGTATCCGTTAACACGGTACACGCACAAAGCGCTTTGGGCCGTTCGGCGGCGCTCGACGGGGTACGGGGACGTTCAGTGGAGGGCGCTCGGGTCTCGCTCGGCTCTCGGCGTCAGTCGCGGACGCCGTCGTCGGTGATCACGGTGTCGATCATCCCGATCGGGGTCGCGTCGTAGCTGGGGTTCTCGATCTCGACGTCCTCGACCGGCTCGCGCATCACCTCGACGGCGTCGCGGAACTCGTTCTCGAAGCGGAACTCCTCGATGGTCTTCGCGCCCGAGCCGACCGCGGTGACGGGGACGCCGAGCTCGCGGGCGGTGACGACGAGGGGGAAAGTGCCGATCCGGTTGTAGTAGGTCCCGCCGGTGATACAGGTGATCCCGAGCAGGACGCGGTCGCAGTCGCGGAGCGCGTACCCCATCGCGCCGTCGACGACCATCCGCGTCTCGACGCGGGACATCCCCGCGAGGACGCGCGCGGTCTTCCGGCCCAGCGTCCGCGGGCGCGCCTCGGTGACGTAGACGGTGAGGTGCGCGCCGTCGCGCGCGGCGTTCTCGATCGCCTCCAGCACCGTCGTCGAGTAGTCGTGGACGAGCAGCGTGTCGCCGTCCTCGATGCGCTCGGCGGCGTTGGCGGCCGCCTCGCCCTTCGCCGTCTCGATGTCGTCGACGACGCGGGCGATCACGTCCTCCAAGAGCTGCTTCGCGCCCTCGACGCTCGTCGCCTCGCCGACGATGGAGCGTTCCACGTCGCGCATCGCGTTGTGGAGCGCGGCGTGAGAGGGGTTCGACCGGCGCAACACGCCCGCGTTGTGTTCGAGGTCGCGCTCGAACTCGTCGACGGTCACGTACTCGCGGTCCAGCAGGTCCGCGAGCGACCGCGTCGCCTTCACGGCCACCGCCGACGTGCTGTGGGTCCGCATCGCCCGTATCTCGGCGACGGTCTCGTCGATCATGCCCGAACGGTCGACCGCGCCGGTAAAAGGGGTTCCGGGGGAAAGCGGGCGGGGAAAACTATCCGAGACCGATCCGGTCGACCGCGCGCGGCAGACACCCCTCTCCGGGTTCGACGTACGAGTAATGGTCCGCGACCAGATCGGTGACGTCGACGTCCGCGTAGCCCGCCGGCGCGGTCGCACCCTCGGCGAGCCCGCCGTGCCCGACCGCTCGCGTTCGGTCCGACGCGCGGTACACCCAGCCGAGGACGCGGTCGTTCCGGCTGTGGAAGTTGTATAGGGGCGCGTCGAGCGCCGCGATCGCCGGACCGTACCGCCCGTCGATCCCGGCGCTGTCGTGCGGGATCGCGCTGCCGAACAGCGACGCCGACGCGAGGGCGTCCGTCCGCCCGCGGTCCGCGAGTTCGCGGAGCATCTCCCCCGTCACGCGGGCGCCGAGCGAGTGGGCGAACAGGTGGACCGGCCGGCCGTCGTCGTCCGCCCACGCCGTCAGCCAGTCGGCGAGCGGGACGGCGTTGGCGTCGGCGGTCTCCTTCGCCGGCTCCCAGTCGACGTTCGACGCCCACGAGTAGCCGATGACGGGGGGAGCGTCGGCCTCTCCGCCGGACTCCGTCGCCGCGTCGAGGCCGAGACGAGCGGTGTACGTCAGGTCGCGGGCCGACTCGGCGTCCGCGCCGAGCCCGTGGACGAACAGGACCACGGAGTCGGCCCCGTCGAACGCCCACGACCCCGACCGCTCCGTCGGGTCGTCGGCGTCGAGGCGCCCGCGGGTCGAGACCATCGGCTGCGTCTCGGGCGCCTCGTACCCGCCGGCGTCGCCGTCGAGCGCGTTCGCGACGTAGAGGCCGCCGCCCCCGAGGAGGCCGATTCCGCCCGCGGCGCCGTAGAGGAGCCGTCGTCGGGTGACGAGCCGGGAGGGGTCGTCCGATGCGTCCGAGCCGTCAGCGGGGGTATCGGATGAGATGTCGGATCGTCGCGCCGGACGATCAAATAGCTGACGCGCCGGCGACGGCTGTTTATAAATGGATACCGTACGAGGCGTATGAGCTACCCGGTCACGTACTACTGTCCGCACTGCGGGACGCTCGTCGCGCTCGAACGCGAGGGGTATCTCGCGGACAAGTCGGTGACGCCGTACCCGCTGGAGGGGTGGACGTACGTCGCGCCCGCGGAGCCGTTCGACGCGGAGGAGGGTGAGAACGATGATACTGCCGTTGAAGCCGACGGCGTCCGGTTCGTCTGCGGCGAGAGCGACGGCGTCGAGTGGGACCCGCACGACGGGGTTCGGGGCACCGACGTCGGCGGCGACGAGCCGTATCGGGAGCCTGACGAGGAGGGCGTCGGCTGCGGCGAGCCGTTCTACCTCTCGTTCGTCCGCTACGAGGAGGGCCGCGAGATCGACCCGCGGGCGGAGTCGGAGCCCGTCGAGATCAATCCCGACCCGCGGCCGAGCGGTCCCCGCGGTCCGCCCGGCCCCGGCGAGGCCGGCGGGCCCGGCGACTCCGACGGCGGCTTCTGGTGAGCGGTCGGAGCGACTCGCTTTCGGACGCCGACGCCCGTCACGCCGGAAAATACTTCAATTTAAACGTAGAACTGCCGCGCATGCCCGGCAGCCGATCGAACTCCCCGCTCGGGAGGGCCGTCGGCGCGGCCGTCGCCCTCCTCGCGGTCGCCCTCCTCGCGCTGGACCGCTGGACAGACCTGTCCGTCCCGTACGGCTACGACTCCGGCAGCACCGCGCTGTTCCTCGTCGGCGCGGCCGCCGCCGTCCTCGCCGTCGCGCTCGGCGGCTACCGGTACTTATCCGGTGAGTAACGGCCGTCTGAGCTGTCGGGGCGGTCCGGCAGTCCGGCGTCGATCTCGGTGACTTCGCATTTATAAGAAGTTGCCGTTGAACTGAGAGCGACGCTCTTCGCATCGCGAGGTTATTTTTAAATACTCGTCGGCAGATCGAGGGCGAACACCGCGAAAGTCTCTGCCGCTTCTTTATAAGTTGACGCTCACAGATCGACGGCGAACACCGCCAAAGCCCCAGCCGCGAGGCGGGCGCACGCTCGCTGCGCTCCTCACTCAGTCGCTCGCGCTGCTCGCTCTTTCGCTGCGGTGCTTACTTCGCCTGCGCCCGCCTCGCGACTGCCCCTTTGAGTCCCACCCGACCGCACAGCACCACCGGAAGACGGTCCTGCTCGCTCACTGCGTTCGCTGCGCGGGCTGCGACTTCCGTACTCCCGCTCGCTCCCTACGGTCGCTCGCGGGACCGCAGCCTCACACCTCCCCAGCCTCGTCAGTCGCCTCCGCTTCGCTCCGGCGACTGACTCCCTCGCGCGGTGCTGTTCGCGCCCTTCGGGCGCTCACAGGCACGCGCCGACCGCACCGCTCGTTTATAAATATCTGAACGCGAGACGCGTTCGATTTTACGTGGTCCGGAACCCCGGCCTGCGAGGCGAACAGCCAAACCCCTTAAACGGGGAGCGAGTACCCTCGCCCATGGAAAGCATCAACCGGACCGCGATCGAGCTGGTCGACGAGGCGCTCGACTTCGCCGGCGAGCTGGACGTCGTCGGCTACGAGCTGGACAACGGCGCCACCGTCGTCGACTTCGGGGTCGACGCGGCCGGCGGCGTCGAGGCGGGACTGCTGCTCGCGGAGATCCAGACCGCCGGGCTGGCGAACCTCCAGACCCGGATGGGCGAGCTCGCGGGCGCGCCGCGCCAGCACGTCGAGCTGTCGACCGACCACCCCGCCGTGGCGCTGCTCTGCTCGCAGAAGGCCGGCTGGGAGCTGACGACCGAGGGCGGCTTCGAGGGGCTCGGCTCCGGGCCGGCCCGCGCGCTCGTCGGCCGCGAGACCGAGTTCGAGCGCGTCGGCTACTACGACTCCTCCGAGTTCGCCACGCTGGCGATCGAGTCGACCGAGCTGCCCGACGAGGAGGTGGCCGAGCAGGTCGCCGACATGGCCGAGGTCGACGCCGACGGCGTGTTCCTCCCGACGTTCGCCACCGGCTCGACCGCCGGCTCCGTCACCACCGCGGCCCGCGCCGCCGAGCTCGCCGTCTTCCGCCTGCTGGAGGTCGGCTACGAGCCCACCGACGTGCTCCACGCCTCGGGCTCCGCGCCGCTCGCGCCCGCGACCCGCGACGAGACCGAGGCGATGGGCCGCACCAACGACGCCCTCGCGTACGGCGGCGAGGTCCACCTACAGGTCGCGCGCGACGACGACCGCTTCGACGAGATCGTCTCGACCGCCAGCGAGGAGTACGGCACCCCCTTCGTCGAGGTGTTCGAGGACGCCGACTGGGACTTCTACGATGTCCCCGAGAGCGTGTTCGCTCCCGCGCAGGTCACCGTCGACGTCGTCGACGGCCCCGTCTACACCGTCGGCGAGACCGACGAGGAACTGCTCGCGGAGTCGTTCGGCTACCGCTGACCGCCGCGTAACCCCTCTCACGCTCCCGTGCGACTCAAACCCGTCCCCGACCCCCCGGCCGATCTCGACGAACTCCGCGAGTACCAGCGCGCGGTGCCGCTCGTCCCGGGCGACACCGACGACTGCTGCGCCCGGCTCCGCCGACGCCGCGACCTCCCGGACCGGCAGACTGCGAACGACTGGCTCGCGTTCCTGCGCGCGCTCGGCCTCGTCGAGGAGACCGCTCGGGGGTTCGTCCGCGCGGACGCCGAGCCGACCCCCGAGCGCGTCCGCGAGGGGCTCCGCGACGGCGTCCTCCTCGTCCCGGAGGCGCTCGCGGCGCTGCGGGAGGTCTCGCTCGACGACCCGCTTACTCCGGACGATCTCTTCGCGGCCACCCGCGACCGGGTCCCGCGCCACGAGCGGGCCCGGAACCCCGACTGGGAGGCCGCGTGGCGCGACCGCGCGGCCCGGCTGCTGGGGTGGCTCGCGCTCGTCGACCTCGCGGCCCCGGTCGGCGGCGACGCGGATCCGGCCGCCGCCGCCGACGTCGGCTACGTCGCCGGCGACGCGCTCTGACCGGGCCGTCGGCTTCGCCGCGACCGTCTCGCCGCCCCCGCAACAAGCCTTTTACTCGCCGCCGGAGAGGGAGTCGCATGGGACGCTTCGACGGGCGCACGGTCCGCTACGAGCCGACGAGCGTCAAAGACCTGCTCGTCGAGATGAAAGACACCGCGGAGCTGCTGATCGACCTCTCGTACTCGGCGGTCCTCCACGGGAGCCCGACGGTCGCGCACGAGGTCGTCGAGCTCGAACACCGGATGGACGTGCTCCAGATGCGCGCCCGGATGAGCCTGATGCTCGCGGCGCGGAACCCGAACGAGGCGGAGACGCTCGCGCCCGTCCTCGGCGTCATCGCCGCCGCCGACAAGGTCGCCGACGCCGCGGGCGACATCGCCAAGATCGTCACCGAGGAGATCGGCCTCCCCGACTCGATGCGGGGCGCGCTCTCGGCGGGCGTCGAGACGCTCGTCCGCGGGACGGTGGCCGCCGACTCCGCGTACGCCGGCCGGACGCTCGACGACATCGACCTCGAATCCGTGACCGGCGTCCGCGTCATCGCGGTCCGGCGCGACGAGGACTGGATCCTCAACCCCGGACCGACGACCCGGCTGAAGCCGGGCGACGTGACGCTGCTGCGCGGCCCCGAGACGGGCGTCGCGGACGTCTACCCCGAACTGAGCGGTGAGCCGTTCGAACCCGACCCGCCCGCGGAGCCCGCGATCGACGACCTCGAACGCGCGGTCGACTCGATCGTGTTGATGAAGAACCTCTCGGAGCTCGCGGTCGACCTCGCGTACGGCTCGGTCCTCTTCGACAACGAGGAGCTGGCCGAGGAGGTGAACAACTTGGAGATCGAGGTGGACGCGCTCCAGTCGCGCTTCGAGGCGTGGACGCTCCGGGCGGCGGCCGAGGCCGACGACCCGGTGTCGCTGCGCGGGCTCATCCACCTCGGCGTCGCGACCGAGGAGATCTCCGACGCCGCGCTCGCGATCACCGAGGGGGTCCGCCGCGACCTCGACGTCCACCCGGTCGTCGAGATGGCGGTCCAGGAGTCCGACGAGATCATCACCCGGACCGTCGTCGCCGAGGGCAGCGACCTCGACGGGACGGCGGTCGCCGACGGCGTGCCCGCGACGGACATCTCGACGAGCGTCCTCGCGATCCGGCGCGCGGACGACGAGTGGCTGGTCGGCCCGGACATCGACACCACCCTCCGGGGCGGCGACGTGATCATCTCGAAGGGGACCCGGACCTCCGCCGAGGAGTTCGATGCCCTCGCGGCGTGAGGGCGGGGAGGCGGCGCCGGCCGCGGACGAGGAGGGAGAGGCGGTGGCGCCCGGGGATTCGAACCCCGCCGCCCTCGCCCGGGCCTACTACGACGCCCTCGACGCCGGCGAGTACGACCGGCTGCGGTCGCTGCTCGCCTCCGACTTCGTCCAGCGCCGCCCCGACCGGACCTTCGAGGGGCGCGACCGCTTCTTGGCGTTCATGCGCGACGATCGGCCGAACACGGACACGACCCACGCGGTCGACGGCGTCTACCCGGCCGGCCCCGGCGTGGCGGTCCGCGGCCGGCTGCTCGACGCCGACGGCGAGGTGCTGTTCGGGTTCGTCGACGTGTTCTCCGTCGATGAGGACGACGGGCGGTTGACCGCGCTGGAGACGTACGCGGCGGAGTCGTCGGCCGACTGAACCCCTCCGCGCCTACCAGGCCGCGCGCAGCACGCCGAGGATCCCGTCCGCGGTCGCGTCGAGGTCGGCCGGCGCGCGCTCCATCGGCGGGTCCTCTGCGACGAACTCGGCGATCGCCGGCAGGTCTTCCTCGTCGGTCTCGGGGAGGTCCCGGAGCCGGCTCGGGACGTCGAGCGCGTCGCGGACCTCGGCGACCGCCTCGACGACGTCCTCGGCGATCGCGTCGTCGTCGCGGCCGTCGGTCGGGACCCCCAGTCCGGCCGCCAGCGCCCGGCGGCTCGCGTCCACCTCGTCGAAGAGGTACGCCAGCGCGTGCGGCGCGACGACGGCGTGGATCGCGCCCTGCTGGACGTCGTAGCGGCGGGCGAACCCGTGGCCGAACGCGTGGATCACGCTGATCTTGCGGTCGAGTTGGACGAGCAGCGACCCCACCACGGCGCGGTCGGTCGCGTCCTCGCCGCCCGGCCGGTCGCCGGCCACGCGCGGGAGGGCGTCCGAGAGGAGCCGGAGCCCGTGGACCGCGGCCGCGTCGCTCACCGGGTCGGCGTCGCGGGCGTACGGCGTCTCGATCCCCTTGTCGAAGCCGTTCATCGCCGACCCGGCCAGCACCGACCGCGGGGTCGTCTCGAACAGCGCGGGGTCGGCCACGTCCGCGACCGGCCACGCGCCGCTCCCGCTGACGTTCACCGGCTGGCCGGTCGGCGACTCGTCGGCCGAGAGGATCTCCAGCGATCCCCCGGTCGAGACGTCCGCGCCGGCGAACGTCGTCGGCACCACGACGAACGGGAAGGCGGGACCGCTCCCGGGCGCGAGGTCGCCGAGCGCGTCCGGCCCGGCCTCCGCGTCGTCGCGGATCTCCCCGAGATCGCGGCCGTCGGCCGCGAGCAGCGTCGCCTGTCTGGCGATATCGAGGCTGGCGCCGCCGCCGACCGCGACGAGGGCGTCGGCGCCGACCTCGGCCCGCGCGTCGAGCAGGTCGTAGGCGGTCTCGACCCGCTTGTCGGGGCTGGTCCCGTCGAAGACGCCGGCGAGGCGGTCGCCGAGGCCCCCCCGGATCGGGTCCATCAGCGCGTCGTTCGCGCCCGTGTTCGAGCCGCAGACGACGAGCGCGTCGTCGAGGCCGCGCTCGCCGAGCCAGCGGCCGAGGTCGGCGATCCGCCCTCGTCCGTACCGGATCTCGCAGCCGCGGTGGACGTGTTCGAAGGTGTCCGCGATCGGTAGCATCGGGAGGGGGTACGCGGGGGCGCGGCTTGTAGCTGTGGGAAGGGACCGCATGCTGCGCTTCGGTCACGGGACGAGGCCCGGCGGCGCGCCGGCTCGGATCGCCGCCGCGTCCGGCGACTGCGGCGACTGCGCTCACGCCCGCGCGCGTGCGCCGGCTTTATAACCCGACGGCGATTAGCGACGGTAAGTTCCTATGTCAGAGCAGAGCGAATACGGAGCCGGCCAAATACAGGTCCTCGAAGGCCTACAGGCCGTCCGTAAGCGACCGGCGATGTACATCGGGTCCACGGACGGTCGGGGGCTCCACCATCTCGTCTACGAGGTCGTCGACAACTCCATCGACGAGGCGCTCGCGGGCCACTGCGAGGAGATCGAGGTGCGGATCCACGACGACGGCTCCGTCTCCGTCAGCGACGACGGGCGGGGAATTCCGGTCGACACCCACGAGGAGTACGACAGGCCGGCGCTGGAGGTCATCATGACCGTCCTCCACGCCGGCGGGAAGTTCGACTCCAAGTCGTACCAGGTCTCCGGCGGCCTCCACGGCGTCGGCGTCAGCGTCGTGAACGCGCTCTCCCAGCGGTTAGCGGTCGAGGTCAAGCGCGACGGCGGCGTCTTCCGCCACCGGTTCGCGGGGGGCGAGCCCGCCGAGGACGGCTTCGAGCGCGTCCGCGACATGGACGACGGCGAGTCGACGGGTACGGAAATCCGCTTCTGGCCCGACGAGGAGATTTTCGAGACGACCGAGTTCCAGACGTCGACGCTCGCGAACCGGCTGCGCGAGCTCGCGTTCCTCAACTCCGGCGTCGAGATCCGGCTCGTCGACGACCGCGACGACACCGAGGAGACGTTCAAGTACGACGGCGGGATCCGGGAGTTCGTCGAGTACCTCAACGAGACGCGCTCGCCGATCCACGAGGAGGTCATCTACTTCGAGGACGAGACCGACGGCGTCCACGTCGAGGTCGCGATGCAGGCGACCGAGGAGCTCCAGGGCTCCGTCCACGCGTTCGCCAACAACATCAACACCCGCGAGGGCGGCACCCACCTCACCGGCTTCAAGACCGCCCTCACCCGGACGGTCAACGACTACGCCAACGAGCACGGCCTCGTCGACGACCTCGACGCGAACCTCAAGGGCGAAGACGTCCGCGAGGGGCTCACGGCGGTCGTCTCGGTGAAACACCCCGACCCGCAGTTCGAGGGGCAGACGAAGACGAAGCTCGGCAACAGCGAGGTCCGCGGCGTCGTCGAGTCCGCGACCCACCAGAAGCTCGGCACCTTCTTCGAGGAGAACCCGGACACCGCGGAGAAGGTCGTCCACAAGGCCGCCGAGGCCGCCAGGGCGCGGAAGGCCGCGAAGAAGGCGGAGGAGCTCACCCGCCGGAAGTCGGCGTTGGAGTCGACTGCCTTACCCGGCAAGCTCGCGGACTGCCAGACGCGCGACCCCACCGAGGCCGAACTGTTCGTAGTCGAGGGCGACTCCGCGGGCGGCTCGGCAAAGCAGGGCCGCAACCGCGAGAACCAGGCGATCCTCCCGCTGAAGGGGAAGATCCTTAACGTCGAGAAACACCGCCTCGACCGCATCTTGGAGAACGACGAGATCCGCGCGCTGATCACCGCGATCGGCGCGGGGATCGGAGAAGAATTCGACATCGAAGATGTCAGATATAATAAAATAATTCTCATGACGGATGCAGATGTCGACGGAGCCCACATCAGAACGCTCCTTCTCACGCTCCTCTACCGCCACATGAAGCCCCTCCTGGAGGCCGGCTACGTGTACGCGGCCCAGCCGCCCCTCTACCGCGTTCGCTACCGTGGCGAGACGTACGACGCGATGACCGAGGAAGAGCGCGACCGGATCGTCGAGGAGGAGTGCGACGGCAACCCCACGCAGGTCCAGCGGTTCAAGGGCCTCGGCGAGATGAACCCCGACCAGCTGTGGGACACCACGATGGACCCGGAGAACCGCCGGCTCAAGCGGATCACCATCGACGACGCGGCCGCGGCGGACCGGATGTTCAACGTGCTGATGGGTGACGCGGTCGAGCCGCGCAAGCAGTTCATCAAGGAGCACGCGACCGAGGCGGAGTGGGTGGACATATGAGCTCGGAGAGTCCCGACCCGGACCACGCGGACGTCCGCGCCGCGCAGGTGACGAACGCGCGCATCGAGGACGAGATGGAGCAGTCGTACATCGACTACGCGATGTCCGTCATCGCGGGACGGGCGCTCCCGGACGTGCGCGACGGGCTCAAGCCCGTCCACCGGCGCATCCTCTTCGCGATGAACGAGGCGGGCGTGACGAGCAACTCCGCGCACCGCAAGTCCTCCTCCGTCGTCGGCGAGACGATGGGCGACTACCACCCGCACGGCGACAGCGCGATCTACGACACGCTCGCGCGGATGGCGCAGGACTTCTCGATGCGCTACCCGCTCGTCGACGGCCAGGGGAACTTCGGCTCCGTCGACGGCGACCCGCCGGCCGCGATGCGGTACACGGAGGCCCGGATGGCCCCCATCGCCGAGGAGCTCATGGCGGACATCGAGCGCGACACCGTCGACTTCTCGGCGAACTACGACGACCGCTTAGAGGAGCCGGAGGTGCTGCCCGCGGCGTTCCCGAACCTGCTCGTCAACGGCTCGTCAGGCATCGCCGTCGGGATGTCGACGAACATCCCGCCGCACAACCTCGGCGAGGTGATCGACGCCACCGTCGAGCTGATCGAGACCCCCGACGCGAGCGTCGAGGACCTGATGGAACACGTCAAGGGGCCGGACTTCCCGACCGGCGCGAACATCGTCGGGCGGAACGCGGTCCACAAGGCGTACAAGACGGGCCGCGGGCGGATCCGCGTCCGCGCGGAGTTCGAGGTCCACGAGGAGGAGGGCCGGATCGTCATCAGCGAGCTCCCCTTCCAGCAGAACAAGTCGCGGCTCGTCGAGCGCATCGCCGAGGACGTCAACGAGGGCGCGATCGAGGGAATCCGCGACCTGCGCGACGAGTCCGACCGCGACGGGATCCGGATCGTCGTCGAGCTCAAGCGCGACGCGATGGCCGAGGTCGTCAAGAACCAGCTGCTAGAGAGCCACCTCGAACGCACGTTCGGCGTCATCAACCTCGCCCTCGTCGACGGCTCGCCGCAGGTGTTGGACCTGAAGCAGACGCTCGAACACTACGTCGACCACCGCCGCGAGGTCGTCCGCCGGCGCTCCGAGCACGAGCTCGAAGAGCGGGAGGAGCGCGCGCACATCCTCGAAGGCCGGCTGAAGGCGCTCGACAACGTCGACAGCGTGGTCGAGACGATCCAGGACTCCGACGACCGCGACGCCGCGAAGGCCGCGCTGGAGTCGACGTTCGACTTCACCGAGGCGCAGGCGGCCCACATCGTCCGGATGCAGCTCGGCTCGCTCACCTCGATGGAGACGGCGGAGATCGAGGAGGAGTACGAGGAGGTGAACGCGCGGATCGAGCGGCTGGAGACCATCCTCTCTGACCCCGACGAGCTCGACCAGGTGATCGTCGACGAGCTTCGGGAGATCAAAGCCGAGTACGACGACGAGCGCCGCACGAGCTTCATCGAGGACGCGGGCGACGTGACCCACGAGGACCTGATCCCCGAGGAGGAACAGGTCGTCGTGATGAGCGAGGACGACTACATCAAGCGGATGCCGCTCGACGAGTTCCGCGCGCAGAACCGCGGCGGCAAGGGGATCATCGGCACCGGGCTCAAGGAGGGCGACCGCGTCTCCTCCGTGTTCGCGGCCAACTCCCACGACTACCTCCTCGTGTTCACGAACCGCGGGCAGATCTACGAGCTGAAGACCTACGAGATCCCGGAGATGTCCCGCACGGCCCGCGGGAAGTCCGCGGTCAACCTCCTCGACCTCGACGACGGCGAGGAGATCGAGTCGGTGGTCAACACGGAGGACCTCGACGACGACGAGTTCCTCACGATGGTCACTCGCGACGGCTACATCAAGCGGACCGCCGTCGACGAGTTCGGCAACATCCGGTCGACGGGGATCCGCGCGATCCGGCTGGAGGACGGCGACGAGCTCGTCGACGTGGAGGTGACCGACGGCCAGACCGACATCGTCATCGGCAGCCGGAACGGGATGGCGATCCGCTTCGACGAGTCGGACGCCCGCGCGATGGGTCGCACGGCCCGCGGCGTGATCGGCATCGACCTCCGCGAGGGAGACGCCGTCGCCGGCGTCGCCGCAATCGACGACGAGTACCACAACTGGGTGCTCACCGTCACCGAGAACGGGTACGGGAAGCGCTCCGACCTCGACGAGTACCGCCCGCAGTCGCGCAACGGCAAGGGGCTCGTCGACATCAAGACCGGCGACCGGAACGGCGAGGTCGTCGCCATCGAGGCGGTCACCTACGGCGACCACCTCGTCGCGATGAGCGGGGCCGGCCAGATCATGCGGACCCGCGTCGAGGAGATCTCGACGGTGAGCCGCAACACGAAGGGAGTCATCGTGATGAACCTCGAACCCGACGACGAGGTCGCCTCGGTCGACATCGTCCCCGAGTCGGTCCACGCCGCCGCGGACGGGGAAGAGGCGGACGACGACGGGACGGACGCCGACGAGACGGACGACGAATAGCGGACCGAGAACCGATTTTCGTTTTCGCGTTTTGCCGCCCTCGCGGCGTGTCCGGGCTTGAAGTCCCGCCGCGACGAGCGATCGCCATGGAACGACGCAGACTCCTCGCCGTGAGCACCGGCTCGCTCGCAGCCGCGGCCGCCGGCTGTCTCGGCCTCGGTGAGGCCGACCCCGGCCGACTCGACCTGACGGTCCGCAACGACGGCGACGCCCCCGTCGACGTGGAGGTGGTCGTCGAGGGAGACGACGGGACGACGTACGCGGAGGAGTCCGACCGCGTCGACGCCGGCGTCGCTCGGGCGTTCGAGGTCGCCGTGGGGGCGACGGGCCGACACGAGGTAACGGTGACCGGCGTCGACTGGGAGGGACGACTCGCGTGGGACGCGGACACCTGTCGGCTGTACGACGGGCGGGTCACGGTCGACGGCGAGACCGTCGAGGTCGCGGGCGAGTGCGCCGACCTGCGATAGATCCTTCAGGAAAGTTACTTACTGTCGCCGCGAAAATCACCGGACGAGATGACCGAGTACGAGGGGATAGACGAGGTCGTACACGAACCGAGCGAGGCGTTCGCCGAGTCGACGAACGTCGCCGCGTTCATGCGGGAGTACGGGATCGACGACTACGAGGAACTGATCGAGCGCACCACATCGGCGGTCGACGGCGAGCCCGCGTCCGGCGTCGACTGGTTCTGGGACGAGATCGTCGACTACCTCGACATCGAGTTTTACACGGACTACGACGCGGTCCGGGACGGCGCGGAGCGACGCTCCGCGGGCAACCGGACGCAGTCCGGTGACGACTCCGACGGCCCGCAGTTCACCGACTGGTACCCCGGCGGCGAGATCAACGTCTCGCACAACGTCGTCGACCGCCACGCCGCGGTCGACTCGCCGAACCGGAACCGCGTCGCGCTGATCTGGGAGGGCGAGCCCGGCGACGTCCGCGAGATCACCTTCCACGAGCTCCGCCGGCAGAGCGACCGCGTCGCGAACTACCTGACCGAGACGGGGATCGAGACGGGCGACACCGTCGGCCTGTACATGCCGATGGTGCCGGAGGTCGTTTCGATCCTCTACGGCTGCCTGAAGGTCGGCGCGATCGCGGTGCCGATCTTCTCCGGGTTCGGGCGCGAGGCGACCGCGACGCGGATCGACGACGCGGAGCCCTCGGTGCTTTTCACCGGCGACGGGTTCTACCGCCGGGGCGACGAGGTCCGCCTGAAGGCGACCGCGGACGACGCCATCGCTGACGCGGGGCACGTCGAGGAGGTGGTCGTCTACGATCGACTGGGGACGACGCCCGCGAGCGACGGTGAGGACGGAGCCGACGGGAGCGACGACGCCGACGGGAGCGACGACGCCGACGCAGACCCCGTCCCGTGGGACGGCGATCGCGACCGGACGTGGGACGAGGCGGTCGGCTCCCAGCCCGCGACGTACGAGACGAAGCACCTCCCGAGCGACCAGGAGTCGCTGCTGCTGTACTCCTCGGGCACCACCGGCGAGCCGAAGGGGATCGTCCACACCCACGCGGGCGTCCTCACGCAGTGCGCCAAGGAGATCCACTTCGGCTTCGACCAGAAGCCGGCGGACCGCTTCTTCTGGGTCTCCGACATCGGCTGGATGATGGGGCCGTGGACGCTGATCGGCAACCACGCGTTCGGCGGGACGGTGGTGATGTACGAGGGCGCGCCCGACCACCCCGAGCCGGACCGCTTCTGGGAGATGATCGAGCGACACGGGATCACGCAGTTCGGCATCTCGCCGACCGCGATCCGCGCGCTCCGCAAGCACGGGGATGAGTGGGTCGAGGGTCACGACCTCTCTTCGCTCAGAATCCTGGGTTCCACCGGCGAGCCGTGGGACCCCGAGTCGTGGCGCTGGTTCTACGACGCGGTCGGCGGGGGCGAGTGCCCGATAATCAACATCTCCGGCGGCACGGAGATCTGCGGCTGCTTCCTGATGCCGATGCCGAACCAGCCGCTGAAGCCCTGTACGCTCGGCGGCCCGGGGCTGGGGATGGACATCGACATCGTCGACGAGACCGGTGAGTCGGTGAAAGAGTCAGGCGAGCGCGGCTATCTCGTCGCGCGCGACTCCTGCCCGTCGATGACGAAGTCGCTGTGGTCGGGCGACGAACGCTACCTCGACGAGTACTGGTCGACGTGGGAGGATCTCTGGGACCACGGCGACTTCGCGCAGAAGGACGAGGACGGCTTCTGGTTCCTCCACGGCCGCGCCGACGACGCCCTGAACGTCGCGGGCCGGAAGGTCGGTCCGGCCGAGATCGAGGGCGTCCTCATCGACCACGACGCCGTCAACCAGGCGGCGGCGGTCGGCGTCCCCGACGACACCACCGGCACCGCGGTCGTCGCGTACGTCGTCCTCGAACCGGGCGTCGACCCGAGCGACGACCTCCGCGAGGAGCTGCGGGCGCTGGTCGGCGACGAGCACGGCAAGCCGTTCCGGCCGCGCGAGCTGCTGTTCGTCGACGCGTTCCCGAAGACGCAGTCGGGGAAGATCATCCGCCGCGCGATCGAGTCGGTGTACGTCGGCGAGGACCCGGGCGACCTCTCCTCGATGGAGAACCCGGAGGCGCTGGAGGCGCTTCGGGACCCGGCCTGAGCGGCGCGCCGCCCGGTCGAACCGACTCGCCCCTCAGGCGGCCGCGTCCGCCACCGCCTCGGCGAGCGCGTCGTAGTCCGGCTCTTTCCCGGCGCTCTCCGCGAGCCAGCGGTAGGTCACGGTCCCGTCCGCGTCGATCACGAAGACGGCGCGCTGTGCGACGGTTTCGACGCCGTAGTGTTCGAACGCCTCGATAACGTCGTACGCCTCGATGGCGCGGTGGTCTGGGTCGCCGACCAGCGCGAACGGGAGGTCGTACTGCGCGCGGTACGCGCCGAGCGCGTGCGGGAGGTCGGTACTCACCCCGAACAGCGTGCAGTCGTCGCGGTCGAACCCGTCCCGCAGCGCCTCCATCTCGTCGGTACAGGTGTTCGAGAAGGCGGCGGGGAAGAAGGCGAGCACGACCGGTTCGTCGCCGAGGTGGTCCGAGAGCGCGAACGGCTCGATGTCGCCGTCCACGAGCGATCCGGTGAAGTCGGGGGCGTCGTCGCCGACGTCTGGCATGCCGAACACGTCGTCGGCCGCGCGTATCACCGTTTCGGCGGCGGCGGTCCGATCGAGGCAAAAAGACTATAATCGACACAGGGTTACTGCGAGACAGAGATGGTAAGTGCGACACCACTAATCGGCGGCATTCCGGCGGGGCCGGAGCTCCTCATCATCCTGCTCGTGTTGGTCCTGCTGTTCGGGGCGAACAAGATCCCGAAGCTCGCTCGGTCGACCGGCCAGGCGATGGGAGAGTTCAAGAAAGGCCGCGAACAGGTCGAAGAGGAGCTGAAAGACATGCAGGACGGCGAGAAGGCGGACTCGACGCTCGACGACGAGGACGACGACCTCGACGAACTCGAGACCGAGACCGACAAGGAAACCAGCACGTAAGCCGGCCCCCTCCGCCGACCGATCCCCGCCGTTCCGTTTTCTCCACCCGTTCTGGGCGCGTGGCCTAGCGGACAGGGCGAGAGGTTCCTAACCTCTCGATCGCGGGTTCAAATCCCGCCGCGCCCGCTATCTGCGAACGAAGTGAGCAGTAGCGGCGCAAGCGGGATTTGAAGCAGGGAACGGAGCGAGCGAAGCGAGCGGAGTGACTGAGGTTCAAATCCCGTCGCGCCCGTTCCCTCGCTCCGCTCAGTCACGGGCGCGACTGGCTCCACGCTCACTCGCTCCGCTCGTTCGCGTGGATCCCGCCGCGCCCTTTTAATATATTTAAATAGCGCTCGCCGCACTCGACTTTTCCGAGCGCTGCTCAGTCCAACTACTCTTCCAGCCGCCGGAACGAGCGCGACGCGAGCGCGACCGACCCGACCGCGATCGCGAGCGTCGCGACCGCCAGCCCCGGCCCGGGCTCGTACAGCAGCGGCGGATGGAAGCCGAACACGTAGTCGACGACGACGTTCGCGACGCCGAGCGCGAGCGCCGCCGCGAGCGCGCCGCGCGTCGTCCGCCCGAAGGCGGGGAACAGCAGCGCGAGCCCCACGAACAGCAGGTGCGTGCCGATCACCCCCCAGTAGTAGATCCAGGCGTCGGGCGCGGCGACGTACTCGCCGAACGCGAGGTTGAGCGAGACCACCGGCCAGACGCCGAACTGGACCAGCCAGACGAACGCGAGCGTGTGGAGGTACGCCAGCGGCCGCGACGTGGGGGTGTCCGCAGTGATGTCGCCGCCGCGCCGCACGGTCGCGACCAAGGTCGCGAGGACGGCACCGCCGAGCGCGACGGCGACCGCCGAGTCCGCGTACAGCGGCCAGAGGAGAATCGGTACCTCGCCCGCGGTCGGCGCGTAGTACCCGATCCCCACCGCGAGCATGAACGCCGTGAACGCGCAGACGACGGCGAGGCTCCGCGGGGTCCCGAGCAGTTCCTCGGCGATCGCCGCCCTCACCCGCCGCCTGACCGCCTGTCGGCGGAGCCGTCGAAGCCGTCGGAGTCGCTCGGCGTGTGACACGGGTGGCGATCGGTGCGCGGGGGCCTAAAATCCGCCCGTCGCCGACGATTATCAATCGCGGTGTTTTGCGAGACACCTTTTTCAACGGATGCGCCGTTCCCTCGACCATGGCCAACGAGGACGCCGAGCGGTCCGCCCCCCGATCCGACCCCGAGGGCGATCGATCGGCGTCCAGCGCGGCGGAGTCCGTGGCGACCGACCCGGACGCGGCGACGGCGGACAGGGCGGACTCAGACGCGGCGGACTCGGACGCGGCGACGGCGGACGGGGCGGAAACGGAGTCGGGAAATCGAGACGAGACAGACGACCCGGCCGACGGGGCATCCGACCTCTCGGAGGCCGCCGAGCGGGACGGAACGAGCGACGGCACGCCGGTCGTCACCGATCGGTACTCCTGGCGGTCGCTGCTCGCGGAGCACGGCCACGAGGACGCCGCGGAGCGCGTGTACGCCGACGTGCCGGACGCGCCGGCCGTCCCGGCGGACGCCGTCGCGCTCCACCTTCCGAACGGCGCGGGCGAGATCGTTCGCGCCCCGGGCGTCGACGAGCCCTTCGAAGCGGACGGCGAGACCGAGGTGCCCGGCCACGGCACCCCCGATCGGGGGACGCTCGTGGTCGGCACCGACGCCGTCGTCCTCGACGGGGCCGCCGTCGTGCCGACCGGCGAACGGGTAGCGGCGCCGGCGGCGCCCGACCGCGTCGAGAACGACGATGTTGGTGACGACGCTGCTCCCGAGGCCGACGCCGAGCTGGGATCGGCCGCGGAGTCCGCCGGAGACGCGGACGAAACGGAAACAGAAGTACGGGAAGCGGTCGATACGAGCGACGAAACGGCTGCGAACGAGGAGACGGACGCGACCGAGCTAGACGCGCGTGGCGACGAGGGAGACGACGAGCGGAGCGACCACGACGAGGCCGAACGCCTCGACAGCGCCCCCGAGACCGTCTTCGACGTCCCGGTCGGCCGCGGCGGCGTCGCCGGCGTCGTCGTCGCGCCCGGCGGTAGCGTCGAGTCGGTCCCGTCGCGCGTGCCGACACCGGAGGAGTGGGACCGAGTCGACTTCGATCCGGCGACGCTCCTCGGATTCGACCCGAGCGAGACCGACTACCGGTTCCGCGCGGCCGCCGCGGTCGGGGACGTCCTCTGGGACCTGTGTGCGGCCCGGTACGACCCCTACTCGGTCCCCGTGTTGAAGGGGTACTACACGTGGGACGACTACCGCGAGGAGTTCTTCCTCGACGAGGAGGGGAACCCGCCGACCGAGGAGAACGAGGAGGAGGAGGCGGTGCCGCTCGAGTTCACCCACGAGGACAAGACCGAGGCGCTCGGCTTCGATCCGGACCGGACCGAGGAGCTGCTCGGGGTGGGCGGGGGCGCCGCGGCCGACCTCGTCGACCTCGTCGAGGAGCGGACCGTGGACGTCAACCCCGAGGTCGACGAGGACGCGTTCTTCTCGACCGACGAGGGCCACACCACGCTGACGAACCGGTACGACCTGGAGAAGGCGGTGCCGATGCCGAAGAAGACGCACTTCCAAGAGGAGGAGCGCTACTGGGTGAACAAGCCGTACGCGTTCGTGATCGTCTTCCGGTCGCGGAAGGAGAACGAGGCGAAGTACTACGCCGTCCAGCCGTACCGGACGGAGATCGAGACGGACCTCACGGAGTTCCTCACCGGCAAGCTCCGGACCTCGATCAAGTACGCCGACGAGTCGATCGCGGGCGGCGACGAGTCGTTCCGCGAGGAGGTGATAGTCGAGGAGACGCGCACGCTGCTCGACCGCTACGGACTCTACGAGGACGAGGGCGAGGAACGCGGCATCGCGGACACGCTGGTCGACCGGTTCGGCATCGACCCGACCGAGGGAATCGCCGGGCGGATCGCGGAGTCGCTGGGCTACGAGCCCCCGACCGAGGAGCCGGCCGACCCGCCGAAGATCAGCGCTCGGCCCGAGCCCGCGCTTCTTGCCGAGGACTCCCGGACGCTCTCCGCCCATCAGGTCGAAAAGCTGCTGTACTACCTGAAGCGGGACTTCGTCGGCTACGAGCGGATCGACCCGATCAAGTACGACATCAACGTCGAGGACATCTCCTGTGACGGGTACGACTCCCCGGTCTTCGTCTACCACTCCGAGTACGAGCAGATCATCACCAACGTCTACCACGGCACCGACGAGCTCGACGACTTCGTCGTGAAGCTCGCGCAGCGCTCGGGGAAGGGCATTTCGAAGCGCCGGCCGCAGGTGGACGCCACCCTCCCGGACGGCTCGCGGGCCCAGCTCACGCTCGGCCGTGAGGTGTCCGACCACGGGACCAACTACACGATCCGGCAGTTCAACGACGTCCCCTTCACCCCGATCGACCTCATCAACTGGAAGACGTTCTCGCTCGACGAGATGGCCTTTTTGTGGCTCTCGATCGAGAACCACAAGAGCCTGATCTTCGCGGGCGGCACCGCGTCCGGGAAGACGACGAGCCTGAACGCCGTCTCCCTCTTCATCCCCTCGAACGCGAAGATCGTCTCCATCGAGGACACCCGCGAGGTGGAGCTCCCCCAGCGCAACTGGATCGCCTCCGTCACGCGCCCCTCCTTCTCCGACGACGACAAGGGCGACATCGACGAGTTCGACTTACTGGAGGCCGCGCTCCGTCAGCGCCCCGACTACATCGTGATGGGCGAGATCCGCGGCGAGGAGGGTCGGACCGCCTTCCAGGTGATGTCCACCGGACACACCACCTACACCACGTTCCACGCGGACTCCGTCGGCGAGGTGCTCAAGCGGTTCACCACCGATCCGATCAACGTCTCGAAGACGATGTTCACGGCGCTGGACCTCGTCTCGATCCAGACCTCCACTCGGGTTCAGGGGAAGAAGGTCCGGCGGAACAAGTCGATCACCGAGATCAACCACTACGACGCCGAGAACGACGAGATCAACGTTCAGGACGTGTTCCAGTGGCAGGCGGAGACGGACGAGTTCCTCCAGATGGGCGACTCGAACACCCTCGAAGACATCATGTTCGACCGCGGCTGGAGCCGGGCGACCCTCGACGAGGAGCTGCGCAAGCGGCGGGTCGTGTTGGCGTACCTCATCGATCGCGGGCTCAACAGCTACGCACAGGTGGCGGCGACGTTCCAGGCGTTCATCAACGACCCGGAGACGGTCCTCGCGCTGATGGCCAACGAGGAGCTGGAGCGTTCGCTGGAGGACCTCCGCGAGATGGAGTCGGTGCTGATCAACGTCGACCGCGAGAAGGAGGCGCTCGTCCCCCGGCCGAAGCCGGACGCGGACGGCGAGGCCGAGGCCGCGGAGATACTCGAGTCCGCCGAGGACCTGTTCGAGACGTACCGCGGCGAGGTGCCCGACTCGGTCGCCGACGCGCTCCTGGAGATGAACCACGCGGGCGACGTCGAAGCGACCCCGAGCGACCGCGAGGCGCTCGCCGAGACGGCCCGGGAGGCCGAGGCGGCCGACGACGATCCGGCCGGGCCGGAGCCGGCGACGAACGCGACGGACGCGGACGACGCGAGCGCGACGCCACCGGACGCCGAGGGGTCGGCCCCCTCGGGAACCCCGTCTCCGGACCCCGCGCACGGCGACTTCGAGGGCGTCTCCGAGGCGGCCGGCGACGGCTCCGGCGGCCCGAACCGGATCGACTTCGGAGAGCCCTTCGACGAGGGGGTCGACGTGCTATCGTCGCCCGGGGGCCCGCCCGAGCGGGGCGCGGACCCCGGCCCGGACGCGGACCTCGACGTGAGCGAGGGGTTCGGCGCCGCGGACTCTGTCGCGGGCGAGCCCTCGGCCGAAACCGACGACGGAGATCCGGATCAGGACGGCGGAGAGTTTGTGGAGGGAGCTGACGAGAGCGACGGCACCGAGGACGAAGGTGAGATCGACAACTCTGAGGACGAAGGCGAGAGCGGCGACGGTTTCGACGAGGGATCGGCCGACGACATCGACGACTGGGGGTTCGACGCCGTCGAGCCCGCGGAGGACGGGTGACTATGCCCGTCGCGAGGGCAGCGCCGTGAGCCTCGACGTGGACGCGGGCGACGGCGGCGTCGACGCGAACGTCCTCGCGGAGCTGTGTTACCCGGCCTTCGAGCTGCTGTTCGACCCCGAGGGCGATTTCGTCGCGGACGTCGAGCGCAAGCTCTCGGAGGCGCGGATGCCCGACCAGGTCGAGATGTACGTCTCGCTGGCGCTGGCGGTCGGCCTGCTGGTCGGCGGGGCGCTGTGGGCGCTCGGCACGCTGGTCGGCTACGGGGTGTTCTCGCTCGGGCTGATCGACCCGTCGTCGCTCTCGCTCGGTATGCCGGCGCCGACGCCGGCGATCAAGGAGCTGCTCCGGTCGCTCGTCGTGCCGACGGCGGTGCTTCTCAGCGGCCTGATCTTCGGATCGATCGGGTTCGCGATCGGGTTCGGCGGCCTCGTCGCGGTCCCGTACTCGCGGGCCTCCTCCCGGAAGCGGGAGATCAACCTCCTGCTGGCCGACTCGGTGTCGTTCATGTACGCGCTCTCCGTCGGCGGGCTCAACCAGCTCGAGATCCTGCGCGCGATGGCGACCGCCGAGGACACCTACGGCGAGGTGTCCCGCGAGTTCCAGAGCATCGTCAACGAGACGGAGTACTTCGGCACCGACTACCGGAACGCGATCCGCCAGCAGTCGATGGAGACTCCCTCCGACGAGCTCTCGCAGTTCCTCGCCGACATGCTCTCCATCGTCAACTCCGGCGGCGACATGGAGAGCTTCCTGAAGGACAAGAAGGAGAAACACCTCCGCACGTCGAAACAGGAGCGCGAGATGACGCTGGAGACCTTAGAGCTGTTCGGCGAGATGTACATGACGCTCTCGCTGTTTCCCCTGCTTCTCATCATCATCCTCGTCATCATGGGGATGATGGGCGAGGCCGACGACCGGCTGCTGTACGCGACCGTGTACGTCCTCATCCCCCTGGTCGGCGCCGGGTTCCTCGTGCTGGTCTCGACGGTGAAACAGGACGAGCCCGGCGACGGCTACCTCCAGCCGGACGGCGGCAGCGAACGGCTCCGACAGACGAGCCAGGAGGGGGCTCTTCCACTTCGGGCTCGTGGAGGCGTTCGTGGGGACTTTCTCCGTCTTCGACCGTATCCGCGACCGCGAGGGGACCCACAAGACGATGGAGATCCTCTCCGCGCCGCATCTCTTCCTCCGCGAGAACCCGCTGTACACCCTCGCGTTGACCGTGCCCGCGGCGGTCGCGCTCGTCGTCGTCGCGGCCGCGGCCGGCTCGGCGCCGACGACGTTCGACGGCTGGGTCGCCCGCCCGGTGTGGTCGGCGTTCGTCTGGCTCTACGTCCCCGTCTACGTCGTCCTGATCCCCCTCGGGTTCTTTTACGAGTGGCACCAGCGCTCGCGCCGGGCGGTGACCGGGAAGCTCTCGGAGACGCTCCGGAAGCTCTCCTCCGCGAACGACACCGGACAGACGCTGTTGGAGTCCGTCCAGACCGTCTCGGAGACGTCGACCGGGAAGCTCGCCGAGGAGTTCGAGGTTATCCACGCGAAGGTGAACTACGGGATGAGCCTGCGGGACGCCCTCGTGGAGTTCAACAACTCGTACGCGGTGCCCCGGCTCGCGCGGACGGTGAAGCTTATCACCGAGGCGCAGGAGGCCTCCTCGCAGATCACGGACGTGCTGACGACGGCCGCGCAGGCCTCGGAGAACCAGGACGACATCGAGCGCGAGCGGAAGTCGCGGACCCGGATGCAGGTCGCGATCATCGTGATGACGTACGTCACGCTGCTCGGCGTGATGGCCATCCTCCAGACGCAGTTCATCGACGTGATGGGCGACCTCGTGAGCCAGAGCGACGGCGGCGGCGGGGCGGGCTTCGGCGGCGGGGGCGGCGTCGACCCCGACGTGCTCTCCATGCTGTTCTTCCACGCGGTGACGATCCAGGCGATCCTCTCGGGATTCATCAGCGGCTACATCCGCGACGCGGAACTGATCTCCGGCGTGAAGTTCGCCGTGATCCTGATGACGCTGGCGCTGGGGGTGTGGATCTATGTCGGGTGACCGCGCGCAGACGGTCCTCGACTTCGTCGTCGGGATGTCCGTGTTCCTCGTCGCGGTCGGCTTCACCTTCGCGTTCGTCCCGTCCCTGTTGGAGCCGTACGCCGTCGGCGAGGGGGCGACCGTCATCGTCGCCGAGCGCGGCGCGGCGCGGCTCGCGGAGTCGTCGCTCGCGGAGCCGTCGGTCGCCGGCGGCACGACCGCGACGCTGTCGCACGCGTGTACCCTCGCGTTCTTCGACGGGACGGACCCCGACGCGGCGGCGGACGAGTCGGACTGCGCCTGGACGGCGAACGCCGATGACCTCCACGCCGAGCTCGGCGTCGACGACCTCCGCGGGCTCAATCTCACGGTCACGCAGCACGGGGCGATAGAGACGCTGAACTCGACGGACGGCCCCGTCGCGATGCGCGCCGGGCCCGCGCCGCCCGGCGGAACGAGCGTCTCGTCGGCGAGTCGCATCGTCACCATCGACGACCCCGAGGACCCGCGGGGTCCCGAGACGTACCGACTCACGCTGCGGGTGTGGTGAGATGTTCGTCGAACATCTCCCCGACGACCGGGGGCAGGCGCACACGCTGGAGGCGTTCACGGCGGCGCTGCTCCTCGTGACCGGGCTCATCTTCGCCACGCAGGCGACGGCCGTCACGCCGCTCTCGGCGAGCACGTCGAACCAGCACGTCGAGAACCAGGCTGGGATCGCCGCGCAGGACCTGCTGTCGACGACCGACGCGAGCGGCGACCTCGAGGCGGCGCTGCTGTACTACGACAACGGCAGCTTCGTCGGCGCCGCCAACGGGGAGGGGTACGCGGGGATGCCGCCGGAGTCGCACCCGCTTCATGACCCGCTGACGGAGGCGTTCGGCGACCGCCAGATCGCGTTCGACATCGACGTCTACTACCCCGAGGACGGGGGCAACGAGACCGGCGACGTCTCGATGGTCGACATGGGCTCGCCGACGGACAACGCGGCGACGGCGAGCGTCCGCGTGGCGCTGTACGGCGACGACCGGTTCGGCGACGACGACCAGCACGTCCTCTCGACGGACGGCCCCGGCAGGGGGTACTTCGCCGATCCGGCCGACGGCGACGGTGAGGTCCTGTACACGGTCGTGGAGGTGCGCATCACCGCATGGCAGATGTGAGCCTCCCTCGCCTCGGCGGCCGCGAGCGCGACCGCGACGATCGGGGCGATCGCGGACGTGAGCGCGACGGCGCCGACCGCGACGAGGACCGGGCGCAGATCATCCTCATCACGGGGCTGACGCTCGCGGTCCTCTTCGTCGCCGTCGTGCTCCTGTTGAACACCGTCATCTACACGGAGAACCTCGCGACCCGGGGCGCCGACGCGGGCGGCGCGGAGGCGATCGAATTCCGCGACGGCGCCGTCGACGATCTCGCCGGAATCCTACACCGCGAACACCGGAACGGCTCCGCGAACGTCACCGAGTCCTTCGGCGCGAGCGCGGAGACGTACGGTCGGACGGTCGGCGACCTTCGCGCGCGCGACGGGGTGATCGCGGCGGTGCGGCCGAACCTCTCGACCGTCGAGGAGGGGTACTTCATCGCGCAGAACGAGACCGACGACGGCCTCCGGAACATGACTGCGCCCGGCTCGAACGACGCGGACTGGACCGTGGCCGGCAACGCGACCCGGACGCGGAACTACCGGCTGACGGTCGACCCCGATTCGCTGTCGGACTCGACGAGCGGCGCGTTCACCGTCGTGGCCGACGGGAGGACGGACGGGACCAACGAGACGTGGTCGGCGACGCTGACCCGGGAGACGGACGGCGACCTCACCGTGACGGTGGAGACCGCGAACGGGACGACGGCCGAGACGTTCGCGTCGCCCCCGGACGAGAACCACACCGTCGACTTCACCGCCGGCACCGTCAACGGCGAGCCGTTCGACGCGCTCGTCTGGGCCGAATGGGTCCAGACCGACGGCGACCCGTACGAGCCGTACGACGTCCGCTACGAGAACGGCGACCAGGCGCGGGGGACGTACCACCTCGTCGTCGACGACCGCGACGACGGCGCGAACCCGGGCCGCCCCTTGCGACCGTACGTCGACGAGGCGATATACAGCGTGGAAGTCGAGCTCCTCCATCGGACGCCGGAGCTGACCTACCGCGACACGGTCCGGCTCGCGCCGGGTGAGCGCGATGCGTGACGGCCCGGGCGGGACCGACCGGGCGGTGTCCGTCACCGTCGGCTACGTGATGACGCTCGCGATCTCGACGCTGCTGCTCTCCGGGCTGTTCGTCGCGGGCGGGTCGTTCGTCGACACGCAACGCGAGCGCGCGGCGCAGGGAGAGCTCACCGTCGTCGGCGAGCGGATCGCGGCCGACCTCGGCACCGTCGACAGGCTCGTCGCGACCGCGGAGTCCCGAGAGAACCTCACGGTCGACCGACCGCTGACGCTCCCGGACAGGGTGTCGGGGACCGGCTACCGGATACGGATCGCCGCGAACGGCACTCGGGGAACGATCGCCTTGGAGAGCGACGGAACCGACGCGAAAGTCGAGGTCCCGTTCCGCACGAGCGAGGGCGTCGCGGTCCGAAACGCGACCGTCGACGGCGGGAACCTCGAGATCCGGTGGGACTCGGACGCCGGCCCCGGCGGAGACGGCCAACTGGTGGTGAGCGAGCCGTGAAGGGGGCCGATCGCAACGACAGTCCCCCGTGCGCCGACAGCGACGGCGGGTTCTTGTCCGCCGACCGCGGCGTCAGCGAGACCGTCGGGTTCGTACTGGTGTTCGCGCTGATCACCTCCACCATCGCCGTGACGTTCACCGTCGGGCTCGGGGGGCTGGAGGACGCTCAGCTCGCGGAGCGCGACAACAACGTCGAGCGCGCGTTCGACGTCCTCCACGACAACTTCAACGACCTCAGCCGCGACGGCGTGCCCAGCCGGGCGACGGAGCTGCGGCTCGGCGGCGGCGAGCTCTCGTTCGACCGCGACGCCGCGTTCCGCGTCAACCGGACCGGGACGGGAGAGCTGTTCGTCGAACGGGGGTCGCTCACGTATCACGGGGCCGGCGACACCCGCATCGTCTACGAGAACGGCGCGGTGTTCCGGATGGACGGCGACAACGGCGTCATGATCAGAGAGCCCGACCTCCTCCTCGGCGACACGGTCGTCTACTCGCTGTACGGGCTCGTCGGGCCGTCGCAGACCGCGAGCGGCGAGCGGACGGTTCTCGTCGTCGGCGAGCGCGCGGATCGAAACGTACCCGTCGACGACCGCGCCGCCGACGAGAACGTCACGCTCGCGATCAACTCCACGCAGGCGGTCGTCTGGGAGCGGTACTACCGCGGCCTCGCGGAGGACAGCGATCGGATAGCCGTGTCGACGGACGGCTCCGCCGACCTCACCGTGACGTTCGTGGCCGACGAGTACGAGCGGTTCGTCCTCCACCGGACCGTCGCCCGCGTCGAGTTCTCGGACTGAGCGGGCGCCGGCGAACGACGACGCGTCCCGGCCTCAGTCTGACTCGACGACGACGCCGTGCGTAGAGACGTGGAGGTAGCTCACGACGGGGACCGTCTCGCCGTCGAACGGCTGGCGCGTGCGTAACGCCTCGTCGTAGTGGATCCGGATGTCGCCGTCGTCGAACGAGAAGGACCGGAAGGTGAACGACCCTTTGATCTCCATGTGGTCCTCCAGTTCGACCTCGCTCTGTGGGGCGTAGAAGACGCCGGTGAACCGGATCCGGTCGTCGTCGGTCTCCCCGCCCTCCATCTCTATCTCGTCGCCGCTGGAGTACAGCCAGAGGTTGCCCGCCACGTCGCCGTCGGCGGCGATCACTACCGGCCCGTCGAGGTCGATCTCGCCGGTGTTGTACACGTCGAGGCGCGTGTCCTCGGCGGTCGTCACCGAGGCGGTCCCTTGGACGCTAATCGAGTCGTCTACGTACAGCTCCGCTCGCCCGCCCCCGAGGGCCCGCACCGTCGCGTTGCCGCTGAGGTCGACGCCGTCGTCGACCAGGACCGTGACGTTCCCGCCGCCGGTGTCGAGCTCGATCCGGCTCTCCGTCCCCTCTGCCTCCAAGTTCCCCGCCACGTGGAGCGTCGCCCCGTCCGTCACTCGGAGCGTGGCGCGCTCCGAGACGGAGACGTCGCCGCTGACGTACGTATCCTCCGTTATCGTCTCCGAGTCGTTACCAGACAGAGTGATTTCGGTCGGCTGATCGGGCGCGTCCGTCACGAGGTCCTGCTCGCGTACGCCGTCGATGCGCTCCCTGATCCCGCCGGCGACCGGGGCGAGTTCGTCGAACGCGGTCTCGGTGCGGCGCTCGCCGCTGACGTTCAGCTTGTCGGACTGCCCCGGGGGGATGTTGTACGACTCCGCCGTGAGGTCCCCCCGGATCTGGACCGTCTCGGTGTTCCCGCCGCCCCCCTTAGTGAGCGCGAAGTCGCCCCGGGTCTGGATGCTGGCGCCGTCGCCGGGCGGTTGTGAGTCGTAGGTCCCGTTCGTCGAGTTGTAGCTGTCGGCGTACAGCCAGTCCACGTCGCCCATCTGGAGCTCCGAGCGGCCCGTCGCCGAGACGCTCGCGCTGAGGGTCGGGTGGTCGGTCGCGGTCCGGAGCCGGACCCGGACGCGGTCGTCGTCGAGCTCCGTCACGTCGGCGCTCGTCCGGGACTCGAAGAACCGACCCCAGGCGTCGGCGTACTCGCTCTGGACCGTGATCTCGACTGTGACGTTGCTGTCCGAGAGCGGATTCCGGTAGTCGTCGTTGGGGAACACCGACTCGGCGTCGGTCGGGCTCTCGCCGATCCGAACCGCGTCGCCGAGCTGTCCCGTCCCGTTCTCGATGGTCACGAGCGGGAGCGTGAGCGTCTCGGGCCCGTCGGTCCCGCGGTAGTGAAACTCCGGTGGCGACACCATCTGCGAGCGGCCACCGCTCGAACGCCAGACGCCGCCCCCCTGGTAGGCGACGCTCTCGCCGCCGCGCTCGTAGACGACCGCGCCGAGCGCTGTCTGGTTCGTGAACGTGCCGTTGTCGCCGCCGCGCACTTCGATCCGCAGCCAGCCGGCGTCCTCGTCGACCCGCAAGCCGGCCCCCCGGCCGACGTCGACGGCAACGCGCTGCGAGGGCGACCCGCCGTGCGCGACGAGGCTCGCCTTGGAGTCCACCTGCGTCATCGCCCCCTCGACGCGCTGGAGGTCGGCGGTCCGCTGGGCGTCGTCGAGCGCGGCGCCGCCGAGCGCGACCGTGGTGCCGACGACGGCGACCGTCAGGCCCAGCAAAAGCACCGTGCCGAGCACCTCGCTCTGCGCGCGCTCGGCGGTCGCTCCGCGCCCTGCTCCGTTCATACGGGCCAGTAGGTCGACCCCGCTGATAAACGTGGACACCCGGCTATCAGTCGCGATACCCCCGAGGCCGGGAAGACCGCTCACCGCGGCGGTTCGGCACCGCTGCGGCTCCGAAGAGCAGGGGATATATCTCGACGGCGCCCCTCTCAGCGCCCGTGACCGAGCGACTCTACCTCGCGGACGACACGGTGACGGCGTTCGAGGCGACCGTCGAACGCGTCCTCTCGGACCCCGATCGCCTCGTCCTCGACCGGACCCACTTCTACCCGACCGGCGGCGGCCAGCCGCACGACACCGGAACGATCCGGGTCGCCGACGGAGGCGACGCGGCGACGGACCGATCCGACGGCGGCGGAACCGCTCGCTGGCGCGTCGTCGACGTCCAGATGCGGGACACGGTGTACCACGAGATCGAACCGCTCGGCGGGGAGAACGGCGAGAACGGCGAGAGCGACGGGGCGGCCGACGCGGCCGAGCCGCCTCCGCTCCCGGAGCCGGGCACCGACGTCGTCTGTGAGATCGACGCTGACCGCCGCGAGGCGCACTCGCGCTATCACACCGCGCAGCACCTACTGTCGGCGCTCCTGCTCGACGAGTTCGACGCGCGGACGACGGGCAACCAGCTGTACGCCGATCGCGCGCGCCTCGACGCCGAGTACGGCCGGTTCACGGACGACGACCTCGACCGGATCGAGGCCCGGCTCAACGAGCTCGTCGCCGACGGGCGACCGGTGTCGAGCTACACGATGGACCGCGAGACCGCGGAGGCGACGCTGGACACCGACCGGACGCGGATCGACCTCCTCCCCGACTCGATCGAGGAGCTCCGGATCGTCGAGATAGCGGGGCAGGACGCCGAGGACGAGCCGTACGACCGCACCGCCTGCGCCGGGACCCACGTCGCGAACACCGCCGACGTCGGCGAGGTCGTCGTCACCGGCCGAGAGACGAAGGGGCCAGACGAGGAGCGCGTCCGGTTCGCGCTCGCCGAGCACGTCGACGCGGACTGACGGGCGCGTCGGCGCTCCGAACGCGCGTCCGACCCTCGCGCGCGATCCCGCCGTTTAAATACGATCCGCGGTAGGTTCGGGCATGAAGTTCTGCGACGAGTGCGGATCCATGATGAAATCCGGCGAGGGCGAAGACCACTGGGTGTGCGACTCCTGCGGCTACGAGATCGGTCGCGAGGACGGCGACGACGAGTGGACGACCGAGTCGCAGGTCGAGTCGGAGATCGTCGACGTGAGCGACGCCGAGGACAAGGGGCTCCCGACGACGACGGCTCAGTGTCCCAACTGCGACAACGACCGGGCGTACTGGTACATGCAGCAGATCCGCGCGGCCGACGAGTCCGAGACCCGCTTTTTCGTCTGTACCGAGTGCGAACACAAGTGGCGCGAAGACGACCACTGACCGGGTCAGCGCGCGACCGACACCCTTCTCGGATCTTCTCCGTTGCCGCCCGGGCGTCCGGCTGACGCCACCCGAGCGCCCGTCCGTTTTATTCCCGTCCGGGGCGAGGCGGGACCATGGAGCCACCGGTCGTCCCCCGCGACCGCCTCGACGGCTGGACGCTCGTCGAGGCGGCGACGGAACGCCCGTTCGAGGCCGGCCCGGTCTCGATCACGGCGGGGACGGCCCGATACGAGCGCGAGACCGCCCCGCCGCGACCGTTCTTCTTCGCGAGCCGACTCCGGGTCTCCCCGGACGCCGGGCCGAACCCCGCCCTGACCCGACTCGTCGAGTCGCGGGCCCGCGAGGGGTTCCGCGACCGCCTCGCCGACCGGGACATCTCCGACCTCGCGCGGCGCGACGAGCGGCGCCTCGACGTCGACGACCCGGCCGCGTCGCGCGCGACGCTCACCGTGTTCCACGGCCGCTGCGCGGTCGACGGCGAACGGGTTCCCGTCGAAGCCCTGCTGGCGGTGTGGGAGGCCGGCGAGTACCTGCTCGCGGGCGGCGCCTATCCGATCGGCGACGGCTTCGAGGCGACGAGAGGGGACGTGCTGTCGCTGGTGCGCGGCGTTCGGCCGCCGGACGCCGAGGGCGGTGCCGTCGAGCGCTCGGAATAGCCGATCAGCAGTCGACCGCGCCGGCGCTCGACTCGATCGGCGACCCGTCGTCTTCGTAGTCGGCGTCGCCGACCGCGCCGGCGAACATCGGGAGCTGGAGTTCGTAGGTGTACAGCACGTCGAACGCCGCGAACGGGTCGATCCCGTCGGCGATCGCCTGCCGGGCGGTCAGCCTGACGCCCGCAGCGAGGACCACGATCGGTTCGCCGTCGAGTCGCCCGGCGGTCTCGACGCCGAACTCGTTGCCCGCGCCGGGGTCGGTCAGCACGGAGAGGTGGACCACCGCCTCCATCGTCGCGCCCCCCTCGCCGTCACCGATCGATATCGGGTACCCCGTTCCAGTGAAACACCGCGTGATCGGGGGGGCCTCGCCCCGGTCCGCGTCGACGTCGGGCCCGGCGGTCGCGGGACTCTCCGCGGGCCCGTCGACGGACGAGTGGACCGACGTTCCCGACGCGTGGGCCACCGCTCCCGACGCGTGGGGCGCCGCTCCCGACGCCGCGGCCTGGCCCGCGACCGCGCCGGCGCCGAGGCTCGCCGCGAGGAGCAGCAGCGCGAGCGCGAGGGCGCGGACGCGTGTCCGTTGCGGGCGCGTCATCGACCGTCCGTTCGTCGGCCCGGTTTAAATCACCGCGGTCGACGGTATCAGTCGAGAGAATCGCCGCCGAGAAGCCCCTCGACGAGCAGCTCCGCGGACGCGACGTTCGTCGCCAGCGGCACGTCCTTCACGTCACAGACCCGCAGTAGCGCCGAGATGTCGGGCTCGTGCGCCTGCGCGGTCAGGGGATCACGGAGGAAGACGACGCCGTCGATCCGGTCGCTCGCGATCATCCCCCCGATCTGGAGGTCGCCGCCGTACGGCCCCGAGGCCTGTCGGTTCACGGCGAGTCCGGTCGCGTCCACGATGCGCTTGCCCGTCGTCCCGGTGGTGACCAGTTCGCACTCGTCGAGGACGGCCGTGTGCGACTCGACGAACGCGACCATCTCGTCTTTCAATTCGTCGTGAGCGATGAGCGCGATGCGCATACGTGGCGGTCGCTCCGGCGTCGCTTAAGCGCTCGCCTCGCCGCGGTGTTCACTCCACCGCTGCGGGTCCGTCGCTCGGGGCGTCCCCGTCGCCCGGACCGTCGCCGTCGCCCGGGGCGTCCCCGTCGCCGCCGTCGGTTCCTCTGGACGCCGAGCGCGCCCCGAACCGGCCGAGCGCGACGCGTGCCAGCGTCCCGGGGCTGTGTCGGCGGATCACCCGAACCGCGTTGACCGCGAAGACGGCGACGCCGAGCGTCACCAGGGACATCCCGGCGAGCGCCGGTCCCCGGGCGCCGCCCCCGAGCGTCGTCCCGGACGCGCCCGCGAGGAGGTCGGCGGCGACGACGAGCGCGGTCCCGACGAACAGCAGCGTCCCGTCCGCGGCCGCGAGGCGGTCGTCGTAGAGGTCGTCGACCATCGGCACCGCCTCGAAGCCGAGGCGGTCGCTGTACCGCTCGACCCAGACGACGAACGGGACGACGTGATACAGCGTCCCGAGGATCACGAACCCGACCACGCCGAGCAGCAGCAGCGGTGCGCCCCCGGGCCCGCCGAGGACGTGTTCCCGGGCGGTCGGCGACCGCAGCCACGCCGGCGCGGCGGTCGCGGCCCACGCGGCCAGCGCGAGCGCGACGACCGCGTACCGCGTGTGCATCGGCGTGCGCTCGACGCGCATCTCGAAGAGCCGGCGAGCGAGGACGACCGCGAACGCGAGGGCAGCGAGCGGGATCAGGGCGGCGCCGAGGCGGGCGAGGGCGGTCGATCCGATCAGTCGCCCCGCCGCAAGTGCGACGACGCCCACCGGGTGGCCGACCTCCTCGACCGCGCGGAGGCGATGGTCGACCCCGTGGAGCTCCGTCTGCGTGAACATCGTTCCGAGCTGGTACAGGGCGCCGTAGATCGTGGTGAGCACCGCGCCGAAGACGGCGAGGGTGACGTGGGCGCCGCGGACGCCTCCGTGCGAGACGCCGAAGCCCGCGAGGAACCCGGAGCCGAGGTCCGCCGCGAGCAGGACGCCGAGCGCGGTCAGGACGACGAAGAACGCGAGCGCGACGGCGAAGTGGCGCTCGGTCACGTCGAGCTCCTCGACCGTTCCGAGGGTCCGTCCGACGTTGTAGACGAACGTCCAGAACCCTACAAGCATGACGGCGCCGAACACCGCGAGCAAGGCGAGCCGGCCCAGCGCGAGCGCGGCCGCGAACCCGACCAGCCCGCCGACGACCAGCGCGAGCTGCGCGCTCGCGAGTCGACGCGAGTGGAGCGTCGTCCCCGACCACACCGGGACGAACTGCGTCATCGCGCCCATGATCGTCACGCACACCCACCCGATCAGGAACAGGTGGACGTGGACGAGGCCGCCGAGCCCCGGCACCGCGTCGACGATCAGCCCGATCCCGGCGAGCAGGGCGCCGCCGAGGAGGGTCAGCCCGACGAGGAAGTGCCGAAGCGGGACCGTCATCGGCGGCCCCTGCGCCGTGTCGATTCCGCCCGGAACTGCTCCCATATTCGGATCACCGACCGCCGCCCCCCTCCGACTGTTCCCGAAGATGTTCGCGGGATCGTCGGGTCGCGGGGACGCGGCTCCCGGCCGGCGGGCGCCGGGGCGCGCGAGGCGGCCGCATCCCCGAACGGGGCGGTCTTAAGTCCGTCCGGTAACGAGGGGGCTCCATGCCACGCGACCGAGACACCGCGCCGCTCGGCGTCCGGAGCCACCGCGACGCCGCGGGGGTGTCGTAGATGGGCGGGAATTCGGCGGACGGCGATTCGGCGGACGGCGATTCGGCGGACGGCGATTCGGCGGACGGCGATTCGACGGACGACCGACGGGCAGGCGGCCGAGCGATCGGCGTCGACGTGGGGGGCACGTTCACCGACGTGGCGCTCTCGCTCGACGGCGACCTCGTCACCGCGAAGGTGCCGAGCACCGACGACCAGAGCGAGGGCGTCGCGGCCGGGATCGAGAAGGCCTGCGAGGCGGCCGAGATCGACCCCAAGACCGTGACCGAGTTCTCCCACGCGATGACGGTCTCCGTCAACGCGCTGCTGGAGGGCGACGGGGCGAAGACCGCGCTCGTGACGACCGAGGGGTTCCGCGACGTGCTGGAGATCGGCCGCCAGACCCGGCCGTCGCTGTACGACCTCGACGCCGAGAAACCGGCGCCGCTCGTCCCCAGGCGCCGCCGGTTCGAGGTCCCCGAGCGCGCGACGGCCGACGGGATAGAGCGACCGGTCGACGACGAGGCGATCGAGTCGCTCGGCGCCGACCTCCGCGACGCGGACGTCGAGTCCGTCGCGGTCTGCCTGCTCCACGCGTACGGGCACCCCGAGAACGAACGGCGACTGGCGGACGCGCTGCGCGACGCGCTCGACGCCCCGGTGTCGGCCTCCCACGAGGTGCTCCCGGAGTTCCGCGAGTACGAGCGCACCTCGACGACCGTCGTCGACGCGTACGTCCGCCCGGCGATCGACGGCTACGTCGGGCGACTCACAGAGCGGGCGCGGGACCTCGGCCTGCCGCAACCGCGGATCATGCAGGCCAACGGCGGCGTCACCGACGCCGACACGGTCCGGCGGAACGCAGTGACGACGGTTCTCTCGGGGCCAGCGGCGGGCGTCGTGGGCGCGAGCGCGACGGCCGGGACCGACGCCGACCGAGAGGGGCTGATCACCTTCGACATGGGCGGGACCTCCAGCGACGTGAGCCTCGTCCGCGACGGCGAGGTCGAGCGGACGACGGAGGCGACCGTCGCGGACCGACCGATCGGCACGCCGATGGTCGACGTCGAGACGGTCGGCGCGGGCGGCGGGTCGATCGCGTGGGTCGACGCCGGCGGCGCGCTCCGGATCGGCCCCCGCTCGGCCGGCGCCGACCCCGGTCCGGCCTGCTACGGCAAGGGCGGCACGGAGCCGACCGTCACGGACGCGGACCTCGTGTTGGGGTACGTCGGCGCGGACACCGACCTCGGCGGCGACCTGTCGCTGGACCCGGACGCGGCCCGCGACGCGCTCGCCGACCTCGCCGACGAGGCGGGGATGGAGGGGCCGGTCGAGACCGCGCTGGGCGTCCACCGCGTCGCGAACGCCGACATGACGCGCGCGATCCGCTCCGTCACCGTCGAGCGCGGCCACGACCCGCGCGGGTTCGGGCTCGTCGCCTTCGGCGGCGCCGGCCCGATGCACGCGGTCTCCATCGCGGACGGCCTCGACGTCGAGCGCGTTATCATTCCGCACGCCTCCGGTGTCCTCTCGGCCTACGGGCTGCTCGCTGCCGACGAGACGCGGGACGCCGTGCGGACCCGTCAGGGGCCGCTCGCCGAGGTCGACTCCGACGCGGTCGACGCGCTCTACGGTGAGATCGCCGACGACCTGCTCGACGAGGTCAGCGACCGGGACGCGGCGCGCGTCGAGTACGCCGCGGACCTGCGGTACGCGGGGCAGAGCTTCGAGCTCACCGTCGGCGTGGCGCGCCCGTTCGACCCGGCCGCCGTCGGCGAGCGGTTCGCCGCGGCCCACGAGTCGACGTACGGCTACCGGGCGGACGAGCCCGTCGAGCTGGTGAACTGCCGCGCGACGGCGACCGTCCCCCGGAGCGCGCCGGCGATCGAGTCCGTCGGCGCCCCCGACGCGGGGCCGCGGACCACCCGCGAGGCGGTGTTTCCCGACGGGGCCCGCGAGACCCCCGTCTACGACCGGGATCGCTTCCCGGCCGACGAGCGCGTGGCGGGCCCGGCCGTCGTCGAGGGCCCCGAGAGCACGGTCGTCGTCCCGCCGGCGTGGAGCGTCCGACTGCGCGACGACGGGGCGCTGGTCGCGGAGGTGAGCGACTCGTGACCGACGCGGAGCCGGGAGCGGGCCTCGACCCGGTCACGCTGGAGATCCTCCGGAACCAGCTGGAGAGCGTCGCGAGCGAGATGGGCCACGTGCTGATCCGCGGCGCGTACTCGCCGAACATCAAGGAGCGGCAGGACTGCTCGACGGCGCTGTTCGACGCCGACGGCCGGATGGTCGCGCAGGCCGAACACATCCCGGTCCACCTCGGCGCGATGCCCGACGCGGTCGACGTCGTCCTGGAGAAGGACCCGAAGCCGGGGGACGTGTTCGTCGTCAACGACCCGTTCGCCGGGGGGACCCACCTCCCGGACGTGACGCTCGTCTCGCCGATCGCGCCCGACGGCGAGATCGTGGGCTACGCGGTGTCGCGCGCGCACCACGCCGACGTGGGCGGGAGCGCGCCGGGGAGCATGCCGCCGGGGGCGCGGGAGATCTACGAGGAGGGGCTCCGGCTCCCGGCGGTCCGGCTCGTCGACGGCGGCGAGCCGAACGAGGCCGTCCGCGACCTGATCCTCGCCAACGTCCGCACGCCGGACGAGCGCGAGGCGGACCTCCGCGCGCAGCGCGCGGCGAACGCGCGCGCCGAGGAGCGGATCGGCGAACTGCTCGACGAACACGGCGAGACGCTGCTCGACGCGTTCGACGCCGTCATCGACTACTCGCGCGAGCGCGTCGAGAGCGAGATACGGGAGCTCCCGGACGGCACCTACCGCGCGGCCGACGTCCTCGAAGGCGACGGGGTGACGGACGCGGACGTCCCCGTCGAGGTCGCCGTCACCGTCGACGGCGCCCGGATCGACGTCGACTTCGCGGGCACCGCCGACCAGGTGGACGGCAACCTGAACGCCCCGTTCTCGGTCGCGAAGAGCGCGGTGTACTTCGTCGTCCGCGCGGTCACCGACCCGGAGATCCCGCCGAACCACGGCTGCTACGAGCCGGTCTCGATATCCGCGCCCGAGGGGTCGCTGCTCGACCCGCGGCCGCCGGCCGCGGTCGTCGGCGGCAACGTCGAGACGAGCCAGCGCGTCACCGACGTGACGCTGGAAGCGCTCGCGGAGGCGGTGCCGGACGCCGTCCCCGCCGGCGGCCAGGGGACGATGAACAACCTGATCGTCGGCGACCGCGGCGGCGAGTTCACCTACTACGAGACGATCGCCGGCGGGTTCGGCGCCCGGCCGACCAAGGACGGGATGGACGGCGTTCAGGTCGGGATGACGAACACGCTCAACACGCCGGTCGAGGCGCTGGAGACGGCGTACCCGCTGCGGGTCGAGCGCTACGCGCTCCGTCCGTCGAGCGGCGGCGACGGCCGGTATCGCGGCGGGCTCGGCGTCGAGCGGACGCTCACCGTCGAGCGGGACGCGACCGTCTCGCTTCTGACCGAGCGTCGGCGGACCGCGCCGCGCGGGCTCGCGGGCGGCGAGGACGGCGCGCTCGGCGAGAACCTGATCGACGGCGAGCCGGTCCCGGCGAAGGCGTCCGTCGACGTCGCGGCCGGGTCGACCGTCTCGATCCGCACCCCGGGCGGCGGCGGGCACGGCGACCCCGCCGAGCGCGACGAAAAAGCACGGGAGCGCGACCGACGCGACGGGAAAGTCGACGACCGAGAGGACGAGTCGACCGACGATCGTTTATAAATAGAGTTGGCGGTGGCGCGCCTCCGAGCGGCCGCCCCCGGCGGCCGCGAGGAGTCCGCGAGGGAGGCGGCGGTCCGGCGCGGCTCTGCCCGCGCCGGGCCGGCCGCCGAGGCTGGGGAGGCGTGAGGTGCGGTGCTGTGCGGGGCGGGACTCAAAGGGGCAGTCACCGGCGGCTCCGCCGCCGGTTGCCCGTGGCGCTACGCCCCACGCTGCCGGGAGGCGGACGCAGGCGTTCACGAGAGCTTTGCTCTCGTGAGCCAATCAGAACGCTTCGCGTTCTGATGACGACGGAAGCACCGCAGCGAGCGAGCGAAGTGAGCGAGGAGCGTGGTTCGAGAGAGCGAAGCTCTCTCGTCATCCCGAAAATCGGAGATTTTCGGGCGACAACGAGCGTGCGCCCGCCTCCCGGCTGGGGCTTCGGAGCTGTTCTCCGCGGATTCGTTTTCGACCATTTATAAATGAGCGGCTGGGACTTTGGTAGCCGTCACCGCGCGATCAACGATTTATAAGCGACCGACCGGAGATTTGGAAGCGATTTCCGCCGCTCCGCTATCGTCTATTTATAAGTGAGCAGCTGGGCTTTGGAAGCCGTCACCGCGCCAGCAACCATTTATAAATAAACAGCCGAACCCAGAGCGTCAGACACCGCGCAGACAACGACGGATACCCGAACGCCCCGTCAGAGTCAGCGTCCTATTTAAACCGGAACGTCTCTAGATTCTTCGGCGCGAACGTCCGCATGTTGTAGTCGTGGTACAGCGCGGACGAGAGGTCCTGAACGGAGCCCTCGTCGCCGTGGACGCAAAGCACCTTCTCCGGGCGCGGGTTCATCGTCTTCACGAAGTTCTCTAACCCCTGTCGGTCGGCGTGGCCGGAGAAGCCGTCGACGACCTCCGTGCCCATCTCCAGGGTGAGCGTGTCGCCGCGGCTCCCGCCGCCCCAGCCGTCGACCGGGATCTCGTCCCAGCCGTTCTGGATGCGGCGGCCGAGCGTCCCCTGCGCCTGGTAGCCGACGAACACGAGGTTCGAGTCCGGGTCGGGGCCGATGTGGCGGAGCCACGACATGATCGGCCCGCCCTCGATCATCCCGGAGGTGGAGACGATGATACATTGGTCGCCGTCGGCGACCTCCTGCCGCTCGTCCTCGCCGGCGTCGATGTGGTTGAACTGGTCGGCGAGGAACGGGTTCTCGTCCTCGTGGAAGATCCGGTCGCGGAGGTCGTCGCGGAGGTACTCGGGGTAGGTGGTGTGGATCGCGGTCGCCTCCCAGATCATCCCGTCGAGGTGGACGGGCATCTCGGGGATCTCGCCCTCGCGCATCGCCTCCTCCAGCACGAGCATGATCTCCTGTGACCGCCCGACGGCGAAGGCAGGGATGACGACCTTCCCGCCCTGCTCGTACGTCTCGTTGATGACTTCCTTGAGCGCCTCCTCGGAGTCCTCCTGGTCGGTCTGGTAGTCGTTGCGGCCGCCGTAGGTGGACTCCAACACGAGCGTCTCGACGCGCGGGAAGTCGTTGACCGCGCCGTTGAACAGGCGGGTGTCCTCGTAGTGGATGTCGCCCGAGAACGCGACGTTGTAGAGGCCGTCGCCGATGTGGAAGTGGGTGACCGCGCTGCCGAGGATGTGGCCCGCGTTGTGGAACGTGAGCTTCACGTCCGGCGCGACGTCGGTCACGTCGCCGTACTCCAGCGGGATGGTGTGTTTGATCGCGTCGCGGACCTGCGCGGACTCGTAAGGCGGCGTCCGCCCGTCCTTCGCGGCGACGTCGAGGTAGTCGAGCGTGAGCAGGCCCATCAGGTCGCGGGTCGGCTCCGTCGTGTAAATCGGGCCGTCGTAGCCGTACTTGTACAGCAGCGGGACCAGCGCCGAGTGGTCGAGGTGGGCGTGGGTCAACACGACCGCGTCGAGGGTCGCCGCGCCCGCGCCGAGCGCCTCGGGGACCTGGAGGTACGGCACCTCGCCCTCCGCGCCGGGCTTGTCGCCGCAGTCGATGAGGATCCGCGTCTCGGGCGTCGAGAGGATGAAGGCCGCGCGGCCGACCTCGCGGCAGCAGCCGAGCGTCGTGATCCGGACCCACTCGTCGTCGGACATCTCCTCGCGGTGGATCTGTCGGCCGACGCGTTCGAGGATGTCGCGGCGCTCCTCGCGCTCGTTCTTCAGGAAGCCGCGGACGTTCGAGACGGTCGAGGACTCTATCGGCGGCGTCCGGACGACCTCGGGCGTCCAGCCGACCTCTTGGGTGATCTCGCGGAGCGTCGAGCCGCGGCGGCCGATCACCATCCCGGGCTTCTCGGCCTCGATGACCACCTCACCGGTGTCCTCGTGGAAGTCGAGGTCGGTCACGCCGGCCTCCTCCGGGATCACCTCGCGGACCTGGTCCTCGGCCCGCGCCGGCGGCGAGAGGGCGCTCGGGTCCGGGCGGACCGTGATCCGCTTGCGGAGCTTCGAGGCGAGCCGGCGGATCAGGTCGCCGTCGCCCGCGAACCGCTTCGGGTCGCGCGTGTACACGACCAGCTCCGGCCCCTCGTATTTCACGTCGGTGACCGTGATGTCGTTCGGAATCTCCTGTTCGATCTCGGATTTCAACGTATCGAGTTGCTTGTCGACTTGACTCATATCTCACTGCGGGTCGTCGGGGCCGTCGTCGTCGTCGAATCGCGTCGCGCGTCGCGCGGCGACTCGCCGCCGATCGATCGACCGTGACGGGGTAGGCATAGTGGAAGTACTGTCCGTACTGGTTCCGTACGCGGGAACAGCCAGCGAAAACCCGCTTGGATCGGACTACTGCCCCGCCGTTATAAAAGCCTTCGCAAAGGGCAAGCCGCAGGCGACACAATCCGGTCCATGCGCGTCACGCCGCAGACGGTCCGCGACGAACACGCCTGGGTCCGCGACCGCGCCGACGTCGTCGTGCCGATACTCAACGACACCCGCGACCGCCTCGGCCGGCTCTTCGAGACGGACGTCGACTCGGTGGCGCCCGACGCGTACCGCCGCGAGGTCGACGCCGTCTTCGCCGACGGCGAGGTCGCGGTCAACGTCGCGGCCTGCGTCGCGCTCCTGCGCGACCTCGACGTGGCGGGCGACTACCCCGGGTTCGTCGTCGACGAGGTCCTCGGCCGGGAGCTGGCCGCGACGATAGCCGGCGGGCGTCCGCTCTCGCTGCTCGCGCAGGCGACGTTCCACGTCGCCGACCTCTACGTGGACCGGGATGCCACGGCCGAGGCCGACCGGGACGCGGCGGCCGACGCGGACCGGGCCGGCGCCGGCACCGCCGGCGCGGACGACCTCGACGCCGCGCTCGCGGCGGGGTTCCAGACGCGGCTGCCCGGATGGGACTGGCGAGAGGGAGAGAGTCCGTTCGCGGTCGACGCGGTGGACCGGGGCGAGACCGAGTGAACGGGCGTCGGCCGCCTACGAGGTGAAGTTCCGAACGAGCCCGTACGCCTTGTCTAGCAGCGCGTCGGGGAGGAACCGCGCGAGGACGCCGACCCGCGCGACGGGGCCCGGCTGGACCCGCGCCGGGGGCTGGGTCGCGCTCGCGGCGTCGTAGATGGCGTTCGCGACGAGCTCCGGCTCGACCGCGCCGGGGCCGTCGCCGCCGATCAGCTTCGCGTCCTCGAAGGTCGCGTAGAACTCGTCGTAGGCGTCGGTCCGATCGATCCCCTCGCGCTCGTCGGGGTCGGCCTCCCGCTCCGCGCGCTTCGAGAAGTTCGTCTTCACGGGGCCGGGTTCGACGACGACCACGTCGATTCCGAGGTCCGCGACCTCGTTGCGGAGCGCGTCCGACATCGCCTCCAGCGCGAACTTCGACCCGCTGTACACGCCGCCGCCGGGCATCGACACCCGCCCCGCGACCGAGGAGACGTTCACGATGGTCCCGTCGCGCTCGCGGCGCATCGCGGGCAGGACCGCCCGAATGAGTCGGTGGGGCCCGTACACGTTCACGTCGAACTGGTCGTGGACGCGGTCCGTGGTGACGTCCTCGATCGGCCCGAACTGCCCGTAGCCGGCGTTGTTGATCAGCGCGTCGATCGCGCCCTCCTCGTCTAGGACCCGCTCGACGACGCGGTCGACGTCGTCCTGATCGGTGACGTCGAGCGTGGCGAGCTCGCAGCCCGCCTCGCCGAGCGCCTCGACGTCCGCGGGGTTCCGCGCGGTGGCGTACACGGTCCATCCCTCGTCGAGGAACGCGTGCGCCGCGGCGCGACCGATGCCCGAGGAACAGCCGGTGATGAGTGCCGTCTTCTGCACGCCTCTCCGGTCGCTCTCCGAGGGCATAACTCTCCCGACCGAAGCGTCGAAAAGGGGACGACCCGGCCGTCGCGGCCGCGTCCGCGTCGACGTGGCGTTCGCAGCACGGCACGCTGCGGCGACGACGACTTACTCCTCGTCGGTGTCGCCGTCCGCCGCGTCCTCGCCGTCAGCCGCGTCCTCGCCGTCCGCCGCGTCCTCGTCGCTCGCGAGCAGGTCGCGCTCGGCGAGGATCGCCTCGATCTCGTCGGTCGACCGCTCCGCGTACTCGGGGTCGTCGACGGTGATCGTGGCGACGCCGACGCCGTCGGGGGTCAGCTCGCCGTCGTTCGACTGCGCGAGGGTGTCGAGCGCGAGCCCGATCGCCTCCTCGGTCGAGATCCCCTCCTCGTACTCCGTCTCGAGGTAGTCGCGGAGGTCGCTGCGGTCCGAGCCGATGGAGAGCGCCTGCCACTCGTAGGGGGTCCCCGAGGGGTCGGTCTCGAACAGGCGCGGCTCGCCGTTCTCGATGCCGCCGACGATGAGCGCGACGCCGAACGGGCGCGCGCCGCCGACCTGCGTGTACTGCTGGATGTGGTCGGTGATGTTCTTCGTCAGCGTCTCGATGCCGACGGGCTCGCCGTACCGGAGCTGGTTCACCTGCGCCTGCCGGCGCGCGAAGTCGATGAGCTGGCGGGCGTCGGCGACGTGGCCCGCGCTCGCGACGCCGACGTGGTCGTCGGCCTTGTGGAGCTTCTCGATGCTCTCCGGCTCCATGAGGGGGGAGCGGGCGCGCTTGTCGGCCGCGAGGACGACCCCGTCCTCGGCGCGGATCCCGACGCTCGCCGTCCCTCGTTTCACCGCCTCCCGGGCGTACTCGACCTGGTAGAGTCGGCCGTCCGGAGAGAAGATTGTGATGCCGCGGTCGTACGCCTGCTGTTGGGATTGTCCCTGCATGATATCACTCGGTGTCGAACGCCGTCGCGCCGACGCGACCCGACTCGGTCCGCACGTCGCGCGCGTCTCCGCGCACGGTCGCGGCCCGCTCGGCGCCCTCGAACGCGACGTCTCGCTGTGTCGAACTGGCGGTCGCGCGACCCATATATCTTTCCTCACAGGCACGTACCGTCCCCGAAATCCCCCTAACGAGGATTCCGACCGGCTCGCCGTCGACCTCGCTCACGCAGGCGACCGCGGCGCGCGCCTCGGCGACGTGACCGTGTCTGACGCGGACGACGGCCTCGCCGGTCCCGTCCGCGTGCGCGAACGACAGCAGCGTGAGGTCGGCGTCGGCGCTGCCGGCGTCGCCGAGGAGGTTGCCGGCGCTGTACCACAGCGCGCGCTGGAACGCCCGCCGGCCAATCTCGGCGTCCGCCCACGACTCGATCCCGACCGCGAGGTAGCGCCACCGCGGCCGGAGGTGTTTGGGGAGGTGCTTCACTGCGAACTCCTCACGCCGGGAGCTCCCGGACCCGCTCCGCGACGATCACCGCCACCTGATCGTGGACGCGCTCGACGGCGGTCACCGCGAACCCCTCGTCGGTGAACGCCTCGACCAGCGTGCCGACGGTCGCCGGGTCGTCCACCTCGGGGCTGTAGAACGGCTCCTCGGGGTCGGGCTCCTCGAAGAACGCCACGTCGCCGAGGACGATCCGCCGCGCGCCCGTCTCGGCCATCACACTGATCGCCTCGCGCTTCTCGTCGTCCGCGAGGTGGTGGAGCGCGAAGTTCGAGGTGACGATATCGACCCGCTGGTCCGCGTCGAGGCCGGGATCGCGGAACTCGCCGTACGCGAACTCGACGTCGTCGAGCCCGCGCTCGGCCGCCTTCTCGCGCCCCTCCTCCATCATCCCCTCGCTAACGTCTCGCGCGAGGACGCGCTCGGCGTCCGCGGCGACCTCCAGCGCGATGGCGCCGGTCCCGGCGCCCAGGTCGAGGACGACGTCGTCCGCCTCGGGCGCGGCGTGCTCGATCACGAGGCTCGCGCAGGCGTGGTACTCGTCGCTCTTCGAGTCGTCGTACGCGGCCGCCTTCTCGGAGAACCGCTCGGCGTGTTCAGCAACCGTCTTCTTCATGCCTACCACGTCGGACCCCCGGCTCTATGAAGCCCTCGGAGCGGCGCTCCCGGTTGCGCTCGACGAGGTCGCCCCACGCCCGAAGCCCCTCGCGGACGGCTTCCGGGTCGAACCCGATCGCCTCGCCGACCGCGACGAGCTCGCGCGGCGCCCGGAGTTCGAGGTGCGAGCGCGCGTTCGCGCTCACGACGTACGGCGCGTCGTAGTGGTCGACGATCTCGCGGAGCTTCCGGAGGTCCGCGAGCGCCCGGACGCGCTTCCCGCCCGTCTCGCGCAGCGCCGGCCCGAAGTCGAACTCGACGTGGACCCCGTTGTCGCGCGCCGCCTTCGCGAGGACGTGGTTGACGTCGCCGCCGCCCGCCATCGGGCGGACGAGGGCGTCGACGCGCGCCTGCTCGACCGCGAACCGGTTCAGGGCGTCGTCGCCCCCGACGACGCAGACCACGGTCCGGTCGGACCGGTAGTTCCCGACCGCGCCCGACGCGCTCGTCGGGTCGTCGGCGTCGATCTCGACCGCGTCGACGACGTCGATCCCGTACTCCTGGCGGAGCGCGTCCGGGTCGCGGACGGGGCTCTCGTCGCGGTCCGCCGCGGCCGAGCCGCCGTCGCCGGGTCCACCGCCGCCATCGACCGGATCCAGCGCGTCGCGCGACCGCACCACGATCCCGTCGTAGCCGTGCCGCGCCGCGGTCGCGGCGTGGCGCGCGGCGGTCGCCTCCCCGTCGGGGTAGGCGTGAACGGCCTCGTACATGGCCGCTCGTTTCGCGGCCGGGCGTATCGGCGTTGCGCTTTCGCCGCCGACCGCGCCTCGCCCGGATCAGTCTTCCCCCGCGGTTTCCTCCGTCTGCTTCCACTCCCGGCGCGGGTCCTCGCCCGTGAACCACGTCGCGATTCCGTCCGGATCGTCTTCGCGGAAGGCCCGCCGTCGACTCCACTCGACGAGCGTCTTCGCGAGCGTGATCGGCACGAGGAACGGAAGCAGGACGGCCTGCGGTCCGACGGCCGCCGCGACCGCGTCGAGCGTCCCGGCGCCGACGAGTCCCTGAACCACGAGCAGCGCCACCGCGACGGCGGGCACGGAGAACAGTCCGATGACGAGGTAGAAGAGGACGACCCGCTGAGCGGCTTCGACGACCATGTACGGCGACTGCTCCTCGTAGGCCCGCTCCGCGAAGAACTCGCGGCGCACCTCCGCGATCTGTGCGAGACAGACGCCGAGGGCCGCGACCCCGACGCTCGGAGTCGCGTACGAGAGAATGTCGCCGCCGACCCACGCGAGGGGGAACGCGACGAAGTAGAAGACGCCGAGCGACCGGACGACGACGCTCGCGTTCCGACGGTACACGGGCGGGAGCCACGAGGCGAGGTGGATCGGCTCGGGCGTCGTTTCCCACCGCTCCTCGTCGAGTTCGGTGTCCTCGGAGTAGCCGATGACGTAGAACGCGCGGTCGTCCAGGTCGATCGGTCGCTCGGCGAACAGCGCGGCGGCGCTGTACGCCAACACCATCGCGACCACCTCGATCCAGTACACCGCGAGCAGTTCGCCGACCCGCCAGTCGAACGCGACGACGCCGGCGAGCGGGAGGAGGTTCGTCGCGAGCACGAGCGCGAGCGCCCCGCGACCGGTGGGGTCCAGCGGGTGCGACGGGCCGCGACCGACCTCGGGCGGTCCATCGGAGGGCATCGTCTCGTCTCCCGGCCGCGTCGAACATAAACCTCGCTACCCGACGACCTTTTTGTTCGCTCGCGGGAACCACGTCGCATGCCCGCCGACCTTGCGGAGAAGACGGACCGCTACGAGCGGATGCTCGCGGACGCGCTCGCCGTCGCGGAGCCGCGTCCCCCGGCCGACACGCCGCTCGGCGAGGCCGCCGCCGACGTGACCGAGATGGCCGAGTCGTACCTCGACGACGGCCGGCACTTCCGCGACGACGGCGACCCGGTGAACGCGCTCGCCTCGTACTCGTACGGCTACGGCTGGCTCGACGCCGGCGTCAGGCTCGGGCTGTTCGCGGTGCCCGACGACACCGAACTGTTCACCACGTGAGGCGGGTCGCCCGCCGCCGCGGTCGTTCCTATCGACCTCCGAGGGACGCGCTTAAGCGGTGACGGCCGCCACTGGCGTCATGGACGAACTCGCGGACCTGACCGAGCGGCTCGTCTCCATCCCCTCCCACGAGGACGAGACGGCCGCGGGCGACGCGATCGAGGAGTGGCTGCGCGCGGAGACGGACGCGACGGTCGAGCGCGACGACGCCGGCAACGTCCTCGCGTTCGCGGGCGCGACCGACGACCCGGACGCCGACTCGCTCGCCCTCGTCGGCCACCACGACGTGGTGCCCCCGGCGCCCGAGCAGACGACCGGCGAGGGCCTCGACGGCGAGTACGTCGTCGAGCGGCGCGACGGCCGGATCTACGGCCGCGGGACCGCCGACATGAAGGGCTCGGTCGCGGCCGCAATGTGCGCCTTCCGCGACGCGACGCCGCCCGCGGGCCGGGAGCTGATCTTCGCGTCGTTCGTCGGCGAGGAGGTCGGCGGCGAGGGGGCGCGACACGCGATCGACGCCGGGTTCGCGCCGGACCGAGCGGTCGTCGCGGAGGGCTCGACGAACTACTCGAAGCCGGGCGTCACGGACGTCGTCGTCGCGCACCGCGGGCGCCGCGGGTCGCGGCTCGTGGCCCGTGGGGAGGCCGCGCACGCGTCGGAGCCGGAGGCGGGCGAGAACGCGATCTACCGCGCCTGCGACGCGATCGACGCGGTCCGCGACCTCGACGTCCCGGACGCGACGGTCCTCGGGAACGAGGTGTCGGGGTCGCTCGCGGTCACGATCGTCGACGGGGGCGAGACGTGGAACGTCATCCCGGAGCGCTGCGAGGCGACGGTCGACGAGCGCACGGTTCCCGGCGGCCGCGCCGACCTCGCGGGCGTCGCCGACGCGACGCCGGGCGTCGAGCTCGTCGTCGACCAGGACCTCCCGCCGATGGCCTGCGGCGACGCGGCGTTCGCCGACGCCGCGCTCGACGCCGCTCGCGCGGTCCACGACGAGCGCGGCCTCGACGCGCCCGAACACGTCACGAAGCCGCACGCGACCGACGCGGGGTGGCTGGCGCAGGCGGGCACCGAGTGCCTGGTCTGCGGCGCCTCCGAGCCCGGCGAGGCGCACACCGACACCGAGAGCGCGAGCCTCGATGTCCTCGACCGCTGTTACCGGATTTATACTGGGATCGCTGAGCGGGAACGGTAGCAGACGGAAGTTGGGTTCCTGCGCGCGCAGCGCGGCGGTCAAGCGACGGTTGGCGGCCGCCTCGCCCGACCCCGTATGGAAGGGGTTTTATGCGCTCCGCGGAAAGTGTGCGCCACTATGGGAGACAAGTCGAAGGCTCAAAAGAAGCGTCTGGCGAAGGCGGAGCGCCAGAACACCCGCGTCCCCGCGTGGGTCATGATGAAGACGGACATGAACGTGACGCGAAACCCCAAGCGGCGCAACTGGCGCCGGAACGACCTGGACGAGTAAATGTCGACGAACGACTTCGAGGAGCGCGTCGTCACCGTCCCGCTCCGCGACGCCAAGGAGAAGCCCGTCCAGCAGCGCGCCGACTACGCCATGAAGATCACCCGTCAGCACCTCGCCAAGCACTTCTCCGTCGACGAGGACGACGTGATCATCGACGGCTCCGTCAACGAGGCCGTCTGGGAGAACGGGCGACAGAACCCGCCCAGCACGGTGCGGGTCCGCGCGGCTCGGTTCGTCGAGGACGGCGAGCCGGTCGTCGAGGCCGAACACGCCGAGTAACGTGTTACGGGCGACCTTCACCGGCTCGTCGTACGTGGGCGTGTTCGCCCGCGCCGTCGACGACCTCCTGTTAGTCCGGCCGGACGTCGACGAGGAACTCGCCGAGGACCTCGGCGCGGAGCTCGGCGCGGAGCCGCTGCCGACGACGGTCGGTCGGTCCAACACGGTCGGCGCGCTCGCGACGGGCAACGAGCACGGCGTGCTCGTCTCCTCGCGCGCGACCGAGCGCGAGAAGGACCGGATCGCGGACGCCGCCGGCGCCCCGGTCCACGAGCTCCCGGGCGAGATCAACGCCGCCGGCAACGTCGTCCTCGCGAACGACTACGGCGCGTACGTCCACCCGGACCTCTCGCGCGAGGCGATTCAGACGGTCAAGGACGCGCTCGACGTCCCCGTGACCCGCGGCGACCTCGGCGACGTCCGCACCGTCGGCACCGCCGCGGTCGCCAACGACACGGGCGTGCTCTGTCACCCCCAGTCGACGGAGTCGGAGCTTCAGGCGGTCGAGGAGGCGCTCGACGTCCGCGCCGACCTCGGCACCGTCAACTACGGCGCGCCGCTCGTCGGCTCCGGCCTCGTCGCCACCGACGAGGGGTACGTCGTCGGCGAGGACACGACCGGCCCGGAGCTGGGCCGGATCGAGGAGACGCTCGGCTTCATCGACTGAGCCGCTCGCCGCCGCTTCCGCCTCCCGCTCGCCGACACTCCCACATTTAAGAGTCGAAGCGGAGTTAGGGACGGTATGCCCGCCATCGAGTGTCGGAAGCTCTCCAAGTACTACGGCGACGTCCGGGGGATCGAAGACGTCTCCTTCGCCGTCGAGGACGGCGAGGTGTTCGGCTTCCTCGGCCCGAACGGCGCGGGGAAGACGACCGCGATCCGCACCCTGCTCGGGTTCCTGTCGCCGACGAGCGGCGGCGCGGCGCTGCTCGGTCACGACGCGACCGACCCGATCGAGTCGCGGCGCGCCCGCGAGCGGATCGGGTACCTCCCCGGCGACCCCGGACTCGACCGCGACCGGACCGCGAAGGCCTTCCTCGACCACCAGGCGGCGCTCCGGGGCGCGTCGAGCCGCGACGACCTCGTGGACCGATTCGATCTCGACGAGTCCCGCCGCATCGCCGACCTCTCGCGTGGGAACCGGCAGAAGGTTGCGCTGGTGGCCGCGTTCATGCACGACCCCGACCTGCTGCTGCTCGACGAGCCGACCTCCGGGCTCGACCCGCTCCTTCAGGAGGAGTTCGCCGCCCTCGTGCGCGAGCGCGTCGACGACGGGGCCAGCGTCCTCCTCTCGTCGCACGTCCTCGGCGAGGTAGCAGCGCTCTGCGACCGCGTGGGCGTCCTCCGAGAGGGCCACCTCGTCGCGGTCGAGTCCGTCTCCGAACTGCGGTCCCGGGGCGGGAAGCAGGTCCGCGTCCGCGTCGCTGAGGAGGTCGAGCGCGCCGACTTCGAGGTCCGCGGAATCTTGAACCTCCGCGTCGGCGAGACCGTCTCGTTCACGTGGACGGGCGAGTACGACGCGCTGATCGACCTGCTCTCGGGATACACCGTGCTGGACCTCGACGTCGTCGACGCGCCGCTCGAAGAGGCGTTCATGACCTTCTACGACGGCGACGTACCGGGGCCGACCGGAGGTGGCGGCGCGGCACGCCGCGGAGCCGGTGGAGCACCCGGCAGCGACGCGGAGCGAGACGCGCCCGCGGAGTCGGGGGGTGACGGTCGGTGAGCGACCGCCCCGCTCCGTGGCTCGCGATCGCGCGGTACGACGCCGCCGGCCGCGTTCGCGGCTCGCTCGCGGCGACCGGGCTCCTATCCGCGTTCCTCCTGCTCTTCTTAGCCTTCTTCCCGTCGCTGTCGACCGCCGGGATCGACCTCGACGCGTACGTCGAGGCGTTCCCGCCGGCGTTTCAGGAGGCGTTCGGGATCATCGCCATCTCCTCCATCGAGGGGTTCCTCGCGGTGGAGTTCTACCAGTTCGCGTGGCTGCTCCTCGTCGGGCTCTACCTCGCGTACCTCGCCGGGGGAACGATCGCGGGCGACGTCGCCTCCGGCAGAATGGACCTCACACTGTCGGCACCGGTCGCCCGTCGCGACGTCGTGATCGGGCGGTTCCTCGGGCTGGTCCCGCTCGTCGCCCTGTTGAACCTCGTCCTACCGGTCGTCGCGTACGTCGGCGTCGTCGCGGTGGGGGAGACGATCGCGGTCGAGCGGCTCGTCGCGGTCCACGCGCTCGCGGTGCCGTACCACCTGACCTGCGTCGCGGTCGGGATCGCCGTGTCGACGCTCGTCTCGCGCCCGGGGATCGCCCAGCGGGTCGCGCTCGGCGCGCTGTTCGCGCTGTTCATGTTCGAGTCCGTCGCCGCGAGCACCGACTACGCCGAGGCGGGAGACCTCAGCCCGACGGCGCATTACGACCCCTCCGCGATCCTCGTGTTGGGCGAGTACGACCTCACGGGCGCGGCGGTCCTGCTCGCGGCGGCGACCGTCCTCGTCGCCCTCGCCGTCGTCCGGTTCCGCCGCGCGGACCTCTCGGGGTGAAACCCGCGTTTCGGGACCGCTCCGCCGTCGTTCGAGGCCGATCCGTTCCGATCCCGGCCGCCTCGCCGCCTGTCCCTTTTTAGGAAGATACTTCCCTGTCCCTGCCGGATCGGGGAACATGAGTACCTACACGGTGAGTGGACGGTTCCAGAGCCGAGACGGCGACCAGCCGTTCACGAAGGACGTTGAGGCGGAAAACGAGGACCTCGCCCGCGAGCGAATCTACACCACGGTCGGGAGCCAGCACAACCGCAAGCGTACCCAGATCGACATCGAGGAGGTGTCCGAGGCATGATGGGTGGCGGACAACAGCAGCTCCAGCAGCTCTCGCAGGAACTGCAGGAACTCGACGAGGAGATCGAGGCGCTCGAAGCCGAGATCGCGGACTACCGCGAGGAGAAGGCCGACATCGACGACGCGGTCGAGGCCATCGAAACGCTCGACACGGGCGCGACCGTTCAGGTCCCGCTCGGCGGCGGCGCCTACCTCCGCGCGGAGGTCCAGGACATCGACGAGGTCATCGTCTCGCTCGGCGGCAACTACTCCGCGGAGCAGGAGCAGGACGACGCCATCGACGTCCTCCGGCGCAAGCAGGAGGCGCTCGACGACCGCATCGAAGAGACCGAGGAAGAGGTCGAAGAGCTGGAGTCCGAGAGCGACGAACTCGAACAGCAGGCCCAGCAGATGCAACAGCAGATGCAACAGCAGCAGATGCAGCAGATGCAGCAGGGCGAGGAAGGCGACGGGGAGTAACGGAGGACCCCGACCGTGTTCGACGGACTGAAAGACAAGCTCTCCGGCTTCCGCGAGGACGTTGAGGAGTCGGCCGAGGTCGAGGAAGAAGCGGGCGAGTCGCCCGACGAGGCGACCGCCGAGAGCGGTGCGAGCGACTCCGCCGCCGAAGCCGTCGGTGACGACGCCGCCGCGGCCGAGACCGCCTCCGACGAACCGACCGCGGACGACGACTCGGCGTCTGACGACGACGAGCCGAGCACCTTCCAGCGCGCGAAGGCGTTCGCGACCGGTCGGATCATCATCGAGGAAGAGGACTTAGAGGAGCCGCTGTGGAACCTCGAGATGGCGCTGCTCGAAAGCGACGTGGAGATGAGCGTCGCCGAGCAGATCCTCGACAGCGTCCGCGAGAGCATGCTCGGCGAGTCCCGCAAGCAGGTCGAGACGACCGGCGAGCTCGTCGAGTCAGCGCTTCACGACGCCCTGCTCGACGTGATCGCGGTCGGGCAGTTCGACTTCGAGGAGCGGATCGCCGAGGCCGACAAGCCGGTCACCATCGTCTTCACGGGCGTCAACGGCGTCGGGAAGACGACGAGCATCGCGAAGCTCTCCGAGTGGCTCGCCGACCGCGGCTACTCGTCGGTCCTCGCGAACGGCGACACCTACCGGGCGGGCGCCAACGAGCAGATCCGCGAGCACGCGGACCGGCTCGGCCGCGACCTGATCAGCCACGACCAGGGCGGCGACCCGGCGGCCGTCATCTACGACGGCGTCGAGTACGCCGAGGCGAACGACATCGACGTCGTCCTCGGCGACACGGCGGGTCGGCTTCACACGAGCGACGACCTGATGGCCCAGTTGGAGAAGATCGACCGCGTCGTCGACCCGGACATGACGCTGTTCGTCGACGAGGCGGTCGCGGGCCAGGACGCGGTCAACCGCGCGAAGGAGTTCGACGACGCCGCCGCGATCGACGGCGCGATACTGACGAAGGCCGACGCGGACTCCTCGGGCGGCGCCGCCATCTCGGTCGCGTACGTCACCGGGAAGCCGATCCTCTTCCTCGGCACCGGACAGGGGTACGACGACATCACTCGGTTCGACCCCGAGGCCCTCGTCGAGAGCCTGCTCGACGAGGAGTAGCGGACGCTCGAACCGGACTCTACGGGCTTCCTCTCTCGCCGCGCCGCGAGCGGCGGCTCCCGGACGCTCGCGTCGCTTCGACCCGTCGACGGGAACCCGGCTCGTCGACTCCATCAGTCGTCGCCCGGCTTGGGATCCGCCGTCGGGCCGTCGAGCGGGTCGGGCGCTTCGCCGGGCGACCGCCCCTCGACGCGAGTCACGATCCGCGCTCCGACCGCCGCCGACCCGACGTCAAGGGGGGCGCCCGCGACGACGTCGGTCGCCCAGTGGATCCCGAGGTACATCGTCGAGTAGACGACGCCGGCCGCGAGCGCACCAGAGACCGCGGTCCACCGGGGGAGGCTCGCTGCGAGCGCCACGCGACGGCGAACGCGGCTATCGAGAGCGAGACGTGGAGCGAGGGGAAGACGTTCGTGTTCGACGTCACCGCGGTCGCCGAGGTCGTTCGCCGCGCGGGAGTCTCGTCGCGCTCGCGCGCGCCGCCTCGATCGGCCTCCCAGCCCGAATCGCGATAAAGGGATTTCTCACGCTTTTTTATCATTGGTAGCGCCGGTGAGTATAGTAGACAATTATTTATGTTATTCAGGGGCCGGTTAATTTGAGGCGGAAGTTATGACTGACAGCGATAACAACGGGAACGGGTCGACGCACAGCCCAGAGACAACCGAGTCGGATCGCGGATCGCAGCGCCGCGACGTTCTGAAGGCGGGAGTCGGGGCGGTGGGAATCGCCGGGCTCGCAGGGTGTCTCACCGATGACGGTTCGGACGGGTCGGACGGCTCAGATGGTTCGGACGGCTCAGACGGTTCGGACGGCTCAGATGGTTCGGACGGGGGAGACGAGACGACGAACGTCGCCATCGTCTCTAGCCCGGCGGGGTTCGGCGACCAAGCGTTCAACGACTTGGCGCTCGACGGGCTCCAGAACGCGGCCGAGGAGTACGACATCGAGATTCAGCAGGTCGAAGAGACCAACCAGTCGAACTACCAGACGGTCCAGTCGCAGCTCGCCGAGAGCGGCGACCCGGACTACGACCTCATCGTTCTGGTCAGTTACAACCACACGCAGGCGCTCCAGACGAACGCCGAGGAGTACCCGGACCAGAACTGGATGCTGATCAACGCGTCCGTCGACCAGCCCAACGTGGCGGGGTACACGTGGGCGAACCACCAGATGTCCTTCCAAGCGGGCGTGCTGGCCGGGACGATGACCACGCGCGAGCTCTCTCACGAGGGTAACTCCCTCGACCCCGACGAGAGCGTCGTCGGGTTCGTCGGCGGCGTCGACGGCTCGCTCATCAACGCGTTCGAGCGCGCCTACCGTGCCGGCGTGGAGTGGGTCGACGAGGGGATCGAGGTCAACGTCGGCTACATCGGAAACTACACCGACACCCAGACCGCGAACAACATCGCCACCTCCCAGTACGACGCGGGCGCCGACATCGTGTACCACGCCGCCGCGGCGGCCGGGCAAGGCGTGTTCCAGGCCGCACAGGAGGCCGATCGGTTCGCGATCGGCGTCGACGCCGACCAGTCGGTGACCCTCCCGGACTACCAGGACGTCATCATGGCGTCGGCGGTGAAGTACATCAACGAGGGGACCTACGAGGTCGCCGAGGCGGTCGTCGAAGACGACTGGTCCAGCGTTCAGGGGGCCAACGTCCTCGGCCTCGAGTCCGAGGCGGTCGAGGTCGTGTTCGGGCAGGCGGTCGGCGACAGCCTCCCGGACGTCGCCGCAGAGAACCTCGAAGAGAGCAGGCAGGCGATCATCGACGGGGAGGTCACGGTCCCCTGTAGCGCCGGCGGTTGCTGACAGCGGGCGGTGCCCGCGAGTATTTCTCCACTATGCCAGAACCCACAGACAACGCGCCCGCCGTCGAGCTCACCGACATCACGAAACGGTTCGGCGACGTCGTCGCGAACGACGGCGTCGACTTCACCCTGCGGAAGGGGTCGGTCCACGCCGTGGTCGGCGAGAACGGCGCCGGGAAGACGACCCTGATGAAGGTGTTGTACGGTCTCTACGATCCCGACGAGGGGACGGTGACCGTCGACGGCGAGCCGCGGACGTTCGGGTCGCCGCGCGACGCGATCGACGCCGGGGTCGGGATGATCCATCAGCACTTCCAGCTGGTGGACACTATGACGGTCCTTCAGAACATCGTCTTAGGCCACGAGCCGTCGAGGAACGGGCTCGTCGACGACCGCGAGGCGCGCGAACGCGTCCGGGAGATCTGCGACGCCTACGGGTTCTCCGTCGACGAACACCTCGACACGGACGTCGAGGACCTCGGCCTCGGCGTCCAGCAGCACGTCGAGATCGTCAAGAGCCTCTACCGCGGCGCGGAGACGCTCATCTTCGACGAGCCCACGGCGGTGTTGACCCCGCAGGAGGTCGAGGGCCTGTTCGACGTCATGGGCGCGCTCACCGACGACGGGCGGTCGCTCGTCTTCATCACGCACAAGCTCGACGAGGCGATGACGGCGGCCGACGAGATAACGGTTCTCAGGGACGGCAGCGCGGTCGGGACGGTCGACGCCGACGCGACGTCTCGGAACGAGCTCGCCCGGATGATGGTCGGTCGCGAGGTGCTCTTCGACGCCGAAGCGCGGGAGCGGTCTCCCGGGGGCGTCGCCCTCTCCGTCGACGGCGTCTGCGCGGACGACGAGCGGGGGATCCGCCAAGTCGACGGCGTGAGCTTCGCCGTCAGGGAGGGCGAGATCCTCGGCATCGCCGGCGTCGAGGGCAACGGACAGCGGGAGCTGATCGAGACGATAACCGGCATGCGGACCGCCGAACGCGGCGCCGTAGCGCTGTCCGGCGACGACATCACGGGGCTGAGCCGGCGGGAGCGCATCGAGTCCGGGATCGCGTACGTTCCCGGTGACCGGACGCGAGAGGGGCTCGTCCAGGAGTACAGCCTCGTCAAGAACGCGCTGCTCGGCAACCAGACCGTCGAACCGTTCGCGGAGGGCGCGTTCCTCGACTGGCGGGCGATCACCGACCACGCGAACGACATCGTCGAGGAGTACGACGTCCGTCCGCCGGACGCGGACGCGACCGCCGAGTCGCTGTCCGGCGGGAACCAACAGAAGTTCGTCGTGGGTCGCGAGCTCGAGCGGGACCCGTCGCTGCTCGTCGCCGCGCATCCGACGCGGGGCGTCGACATCGGGTCGATCGAGTTCATCCACGAGCGGCTCCGCGAGATGCGCGACGAGGGGGTCGCCGTGATCCTGGTCTCCTCGAAGCTCGACGAGGTCAAGCGGCTCTCCGACCGGACCGCCGTCATGTACGAGGGGGAGTTCGTCGACGTGGTCGACCCCGGCGACGTGACCGAGGAGGAGCTCGGACTGATGATGGCCGGACGGTCGCTGGACGGGCCCGACACCGTCGCGCTCGACGCGGGGGGAGACGCGTGAGCGACATCGGTCCCTCGCACGTCCGGGCCGCGCTCGACCGGATCGTCGACCGCATGCTCCGGGCGTCCGTGCTGGAGCGGATCGCCATCGCGATCGTCTCGACGACCCTCGCGCTCGTCATCGGCGCCGGCATCGTGGCCCTGTCGGGATACGACGCCGTCGAGTTCGTCTACTCGCTCGTGTACGGGGCTGTCGGCGAACTCTCGAACGTCGCCTTCACGCTCCGCCAGTCGACGATGCTCATCCTGGCCGGCGTCGCCGTCGCGGTCGCGTTCCGCGCCGGCGTGCTGAACATCGGCGTTCAGGGGCAGTTCGTCGTCGGCGGGTTCGCCGCCACCCTCGCGATCCTGTTCCTGGCGCCGCTGCTTCCAGGGAACGCCCTCGTCGGCGTCGCCCTGATGATCGTCGCCGGAGGGGCCGCCGTCGCCGCCGGCGGGGCGTACGCCGCGCTGCCCGGGCTGATGAAGGCGTACGCCGACGCGAACGAGGTCATCACGACGATCATGTTGAACTTCATCGCCTCCGGCGTCGTCTACTTCCTGTTGGACGCGTACCTGCGTCCGCCGGGGGCGGCGGCGCCGAACACGGAGGCGTTCCCCGACTACGTCGACCTGCCGGGGTTCGCATTCGGGAGCCCGTCGTTCTCGGTCATCGGGTTCGCGATCGCGCTGCTGACCGTCGCCGTCGTGTACGTGTACATGACGCAGACGGGGTCCGGCTACGACCTCGTCACCAGCGGCTACCAGGAGCCCGCCGCGAAGTACTCCGGCGTCGATCCGAACCGGATGATCGTCCGGACGATGACCCTCTCCGGGATGATCGCCGGGCTCGCCGGTGCGCTGTTCGCCGTGATGATCCTGGGGTACTACAGCGACCCGAACACGTTCCCGACGTTCGGCTTCGACGCCATCGCCGTGAGCCTCTTGGCCGCGAACAACCCGCTCGGAGTGATCCCCGCCGGGCTCCTCTTCGGCGGGCTCGACGCGGGCGGGCAGTACATCGGCTTCACGCTCGACGTGCCCAGCGAGCTGGTCGACGGCGTGATCGGGCTGATCGTCCTGTTCGTCGCGGCGCCGGAGCTGTTTCGCGCCGCCGGACGGTACACCGGCCTCGGGGGTGACGACGGATGAGCGCCGTCCGCGACGCGCTGGCGGACCGCGCGGCGTTCGTCGGCGGTCTCGCGCTGCTCGCGGCCGTCCTGCTCGCGTTCCTCGTCGCCGATATCCCCGGTAGCGACCTCGTGACGGTCGGCGCGATGGAGCGGGCGCTTCAGGCCGCGACGCCGATCGCGCTGGCCGGAATCGGCGGGCTCTACGCCGAGAAGAGCGGCGTGTTCAACATCGGGCTTGAGGGGTTCATGATATTCGGCGCGCTGTTCGGAGCGGTCGCGGCCTGGACGGTCTCCGGCGGCGACGCCGTCGGCCAAGCGGATCTCTGGGTCGGCGTGTTGGCCGCGACGCTCGTCTGCGGCCTGCTGGCGGCGCTGTTCGCGGTCCTCCTGATCCGTTACGAGGCCGACCAGATCGTCGCCGGGCTCGCGGTGTGGTTCGTCGGGCTGGGCTTCGGACCGTTCATCTCCACGATCGTCTGGGGCGGCGTTTCGAGCCCGTCGCTGCCGAACATCGACAACGTCGCCGTGCCGGTCCTCTCCGAGGTTCCGATCGCGGGACGGCTGTTCTTCGACGCGTCGCCGCTGGTCCTGTTCACGGTCCTCCTCGCGGTCGGCGCGTGGGTCGTGCTGTTCCGGACCCGGTACGGCTACTGGGTTCAGGCCGCGGGAGAGAACCCGGAGGCGCTCGACACGGCCGGCGTCGACGTGAACCGCGTCCGTTACGCCACCCTCGTCTTCTCTGGACTCGCGGCCGGCCTCGGCGGCGCGGTGCTGTCGATAGGCATCGGGAGCGGCTTCACCGGGACGGGAGTGACGATGGTCGACGGCCGCGGCTGGATCGCGATCGTCGCGTACCTGTTCGGCAACTACAACCCGCTCGGGACGTACGGGGCGTCCCTGTTGTTCGGCGCGATGGACATGCTCCAGATCCAGCTACAGACCGCCGGCATCTCGCTTCCCGGGAGCATCACGGGGCTGTTCCCGTACGTCGCCGTCCTCGTCGTGCTCGTCGCGGTCGGATACACGCGGGTGCCGGCGGCCGTCGGGGAGCCGTACGCGAAGGAAGACTGACCGGCGGACCGAACTCCCGGCCCGTCCGGGTACTTCATTATCCGTCCCGTGAAAGGACGGCGTCATGAGCGGAGCCGATCCCGGCCTCCGGGACCAACTGAAGTCGTTCGGGTTCTCCGACAAGGAGATCGACACGTACACCACGATCCTGACCCTCGGCGAGGCGAAGGCGAGCGCTATCGCCGAGGGGGCCGACGTATCAAAGCGATACGTCTACAACGTGTTGGGCGAGTTCGAGGACCGCGGGCTCGTCGAGATACACGACCATGAGACGCCGACGACCGTCCGGGCGACGGATCCATCGACCGTCGTCGACCGGCTTTCCGATACCCTCTCCGCGCTCGAAGGGAACCTGGACGCGCTCTACGAGCCCGACCCGAAGGTCGACCGGCGATACGAGGTCCTCAAGTCGGACTCGACCGTCAGAAACCGCATTGCGCGGCTGCTCCGGGAGGCGGAAAACGAGGTGAGCCTCTCGGTCCACGCGTCGATCGTCTCCGACCTCGCCGACGACCTCAGGTCCGTGGTCGACCGCGGCGTGCTCACCCTCGTGTTGGTCAACGACGACGACGGAACCGACGGGGTCGACAGGGACCGCTTCGACGGGCTGGGCAGCGCGGTACGCGTCTGGGACCACACCGGGCCGATGATCCTCAGCGTCGACCGGACCCACGGCCTGTTCTCCCCGCCCGAGGTCGTCGTCGGGCCCCCCACCGACCAGCAGGCGATCGGCTTCACCGAAGACCGGCTCTCGCCGGCGCTGGTCGGCTCGTTCCTCGGGAACTACTGGCCGCTCGCGACGGAGGTCTACGTCGACGGGCCGAGCGACCCCCCGGTGACGTACGACCGGTTCAGGCACGCGGTGTTGGACGCGACGCTCCACCGCCGCCGCGACCGCGAACTGATCGCGGAGGTGTCCGTGCGTCCCTCCCGGTCCTCTGAGCCGTTCGAGACGCGGCGCGGGCGGGTAACTGAGGTGCGACAGGGGCTCGTCGAACCGACGACGAACGAGATCCCGATCGAGAACGCGCTGGTGCTCGACGACGGAACCGAGGAGTTCACCGTCGGCGGACCGGGCGCAATCATGGAGACGTACGAGGCCGAGCGGGTCACCCTCGAGATCCCCGACGCCACCGGTCAGTCGGTCCCCGACCTGCTCGCCGCCTCCTCGAAAGTGTAGTCGGGGTCGACCCGTCTCACGGTCCGTCCCGCAGTCCGACCACTCGGAGCGGGGTTCCCGGTCTGCGCCGCGCGACCCCGAATTGTATATCGCGATATAAGATTTATCAGTCTCGCGTCGAACAGATTCCTGACCGACCGAAGTCAACTGAATACGACCAAACCGGCTCGGTCGCTCAGACGAGGAGCCGATAGACGTTCGCCTCGTACGTCTCCCGGACCTGGTCGCCCCAGTTGTGGGTGTAGGTGTCGATCACGTCGTCGGCGACGTCACCGCGCAGGTACTTGACCACGCCGCGGTCACCGGTCCGGTCCCGGAGATGTGTCGTGAAGAAGTGCCTGAAGTAGTGGGGCGTCACGTTCTCGTCGGCGCCGCCGCCGGTCCGGTACCACCCCTCCTCGCGGGCGTACCGCTCGACGACGTGTCTGACGGCCTGCGGCGCCAGCCGCTCGCCCCACCCCTCCGCGGTACCGACGAACAGCGGCTCAGCGGGCGACGGCGAGTCCGGCCGCACCGCGAGCCACGCCTTCATCGTCCGGCGCAGCTCGTCGTCGACCGGGATTACCGTCCCGCGCTTCCGCTTGTTCGCCGCCGTCCGGACCTCGCCGTTCAGCTCCTCGCCGACGGTCGCGTCGGCGGTCACGTACAGCGAATTCGGTCGCTCGGACAGCGCCGGCCGGTTCCCCAACGAGTAGGCCTCTTCGAGGTCCGGGTCCTCGACGGCCAGATCGCGTAGATCGAGGTTACAGAGCTCGCCGACACGCATCCCGGTCTTCAGGAGCGTTACCACGAGTGCGCGGTGGAGCGGGTGGCGAATCTCGGCGACGAACGACCGCATCGCCGGAATCGAGATGTCGCGACGCGCCGGGTCCTTGTCGACGGTCTCGTCCATCTCCTCCATCACCAGCGTCATCGGATTGCCGTCGAAGGCGCCCACCTCCGTCATGTACCCGTAGAACCGGTGGAGGTACGCCGCGTACGTCGCGACCGTGCTGTCGGTGACGTCGCCCCGCAGCGAGTGGACGAACGACATACAGTCCCGGTGGGTCGCCGCCCTCGGTTCCGTGCCGTCGAGAAACTCCTCGAACCGCCTGAGGACGCGCTCGTACGCCGCTCTGGTCCGATCGGTCTTGCCGTGGTAGGTGAGATCTTCGAGGAAGTAACCGATCGGGTCGTCGGGATCGGGGGCCGCGCGGGTGCTACTCATCGGCCAAAACGTACCCCCCATCCCGTCCGCTGTACCGAATCCGGTTTCGTTCCTGGAGGTCGTCGAGGGTCGACTCCAGCTCGTCCTCCACGTCGCCGACCACCGCCTCGACGAGTTCGTCCCACGAGCAGGGTCCGGATTCGAGAGCCGTCCGGACGGCCCTTTCGAGGTCGTGACCCCCGGGGTTGGCGGCCTCGGACGGGGGTTCCTCGCGGTCTCCCGAGTCGGCCGGGGCGAATCCCCGGCGCCCGGCCTGTACCATCGTCCTGACGAACTCGCTCAGCGACATGTCAAGCTCGTCGGCGTGGTCGCGCCACACCTCCTTCTGTTCCGTCGGCACGTACGTCTTCACCGACTGTCGATCGCCTCCCATCGTTCTCGGACGACGGTTCTCACGGCCGCGCCTTCAATCTATCCCAGATTTCTGGATAAGTGACCTTATCTCGGCAAGTGGTACTCTGTCTCCGCCGCCGCGAAAGTAATATCTCGAATTCTAGCACCCTCAATCGGGACTTCAGGGTCCAGATATTCGAATATCTCTTGGAGTCGCAAAACTCACCCAAACGCCTCCCGAAGTCCACCGCCCTCGGATCCCTACCAACCGGCTCGGCCAACGGTCCCGAGTATCCGGGCACGGCCCACGGTGCGTCGTCGGCAGTAGTTCGAAACGGTCGCGTGGATCGCAGATCGTTTGGCTACTCCGCGGTACTCGCGACGAGTCGATCGCGCGCGTCGGGCCGAAGCCCATCTGAGTCCGCACACGTATATTCCATGCCGCTATACGATACGTGGACTCAGACGCGGATCTCGGAGTCGGCCGCCTCGTGTTCGAGCGCCCGGAGGACGCTGGAGACGGAACCGCCTGTCTCGGCCGCGTTACGCATCAGAACCGTCTCGCTCGGGAAGAGGTGTTCGCCCACGGAGAGCCCGTGTTCGCGCGCCGTGGAGCCGGTGACGGTGAGGTACACGCCGAGGCCGACCCGGGCGATCGCGGCCTCTTCCTCCTCGTCCGCGTCGGGATAGACGAACTCGATGCCGTCGAGCGCGTCGGTGCCCAACACGGCGGTGACGAGGCGCTCGTACCGCGGCGAGATACACAGCGGGCCGTCGTAGTCGGCGAGGTACCCGCGGTCGAAGGTCGTGTTCGGGGCACGTCGGTCCTCGCGTCCCATCAGAGTGTGGTACACCGTGTCGCCGAGCCCGGTCACGACGCGCACGTCGGTGTCGACCGGGTCGATGCGGTCGTTGATGTCGGAGATGTTGCCGAGCCCGGCGTCTCGAATCCCGACCACCTCCTCTAAGACGAGGTCCGCGGAGTCGAATCCGAGCGCGAACTCGTGGGTTCGAAGCGCGCGGAACGGCTCCTCGCGACCGACGAGCTTGACCGTCACGTCGCCCAGATCGACCGTCGCGGCGTCGAAGACGATCCGACGCGGCTTCCCGTTCCGATCGTCGCGCAGCAGCGTGAACTCCGGCTCGGCGGGTGTCTCCGGGTCCGAGTACTCGGCGAGCCGCTCGTACGGGCCAGCGTCGGCGTCGACCGACCCCTTCGTGACGGCCTTCTCGTACCGGAGCGTGTTGCTCACGCCGTCCGCGAGCCGGTCGAGGCGGTCGTCGTCCGCGACGGCCGCGATCCGCTCTAACACCGCTTCGAGCGGGCGTCCCTTACGGGGGACGGCGACCGGAACCGGATCTGTCATTGATCGATCTGCGGCCGGGCGCGTAAAACGGGTTGCGTTTTTGAACCGGTGCGGCGGGACGCGATTGCGCCGTTCCACGGCGGCGCCGCAGCGTCAGGAATAGTCGGTTTAGGGGCCGAAAGCCTCGTTGAGCCGGCTACGGAACTCGTCGAGTTCTTCGAGGTGGTCGTTGATCTCGTCCAGCTCGGCCGACACGTCGTCGAGGTCCTCGCCGAGCCGGTCCTCGACCTCGGTCAGCCGGGCGTCGACCTCCGCGAGGTCGTTCCACAGGTCGTCGAACTCCTCGTCGAAGCGGTCGAGCGTGGACTCCACGTCGTCGACGCGCTCGGCGGCGTCCGCGGCGCGCTCATCCGCATCTTCGGCCAGATCCTCGGCGTTCTCCGCGCGTCCGGCCGCTCTGTCGACCTTCTCGTACAGCGTCTCGACGTCGTCGCCCAAGTCGTCGACGGTACTTTCGACCGCGTCGGCCCGCCCTTCCATCCGCTCGACGTCGGCGACGAGGTCGTCGACGTCGTTCTCGACGGTCGAGACGGCGTCTTGAACCGACTCGACGGCCTCGTCGACGGACGCGACCTCGTCTTCGACCGCCCGCACGTCCGCTTCCACGCCACGGACGTCCCCCTCGACCGCCTCAACGTCGTCCTCGACGGTGTCCACCCGCTCGCCGACCGCGTCGACCGCCTCGGAGGCGGAGTCGACCGCGGAGTCGACGCGGTCGACGTCCGACGCGATCTCCTCGCGCTCGTCGTCGGCCGCGTCGAGGCGGTCGTCGAGGGCGTCGACCTCGGACTCGACGGCGTCGACGCGCTCGTCGATCCCGTCGAGGATCTCGCGCGCCGTCCCCTCGCCGTCGATGAACTCCGCGAGCGCGTCCGCGTACGCCTCGATGTCGGCCACGCTCGACTGGAGGCGGGCGATCCGCACGTCGACGCTGCGCGGCACGCCGCCCTCGAACGCCTCCTCGATCGTGGCGATGTCCTCCTCGGCGGCCGCCCCGGTGCGGATCTCGGCCGCCAGCGCCGCCGCGAGGCCGCCCTCGCCGGGCAGCTTCGCGGGTTCGTCCGCTTCGGTCTCGTCGCCTTCGGCGACCTGCCGTTCGTCATCATCGGACTTCTCAGCGCCCGTCTCGTCGGTTTCAGGCGTTTTGTCGGGACCCTCGTCGTCCGCCGGTTCGGGTTCGACCTCGGTCTCCGTCGCGGCACCGACCGGGTCGCCCTCGTGTGCGGTCACGGCGGCCGTGCCCTCGTCGACCGCGCGAGATTCGGGAGCGTCGGGTTCCTCGTCGTCGAGTTTCGGTTCCTTATCGTCGAGTTCCGGCGCTTCGGCGTCGAACTCCGGCTCCTCGGTGTCAGCGTCCGGTTCCGCACGGTCTTCCCCCGCCTCGTCCTCGGCGGACTCCGCGTCGGACTCCTTGGTTTCGGACGCCTCGTCGGACCCTTCCGCGGGATCCTCCGGCAACAGCCCGTCGTCTTCCGCCATTCCGGGGAGGGTCGCGCGGTCGCCGGAGAGCACCTCTCGCACCGCGTCCGTGTCGCCGGCGCCGAGGACGTCCTCTATCTCCTCGCCGACGGGCACGTGTTCGATCACCGGCGTCCCGAGGAACCCGTCGAGATCCGGGTCCTCGTCGCGGATCCCGAACACCGTCTCGACGCTCTCGTCGGGGTCGATGACGCGTTCGAACTCCACCCGGTGGTCCTTGTACGCCGTCCAGTTCTCGCTCTCGTACTCCGGGTGGAACCCCACCCGGTCCATCGGGAACGACTCCGGGATCCGGTCGACGATACGCACCCGTACGGGGTCCTCGCGGTGCGAAGAGAGGGTGTACATCACCGCGGGCACGGGGAACGCGTCGTCCGTGAAGGATTTCTCGACGCGGATGCCGTCCTCGTCGACGGTCGTGGCCGCCTCCGCCGTCCGTTCGCTCATATCCGCACGTCCCGGAGCAGGGGCTTAAATTCCACGGGCCGGGTTTCGTGGTTGATAACCGAAACGCCGGGAAAACGCCCGCTCGACTGCCGTCTACAGGTCGATCCGATCGCCGATCTCGACTATCTCCAACCGCTCCGGCGACTCGTAGCTCCGCACGTGGTCGTGGAGCGCGGTCGGGTCGGCGGTCAGTCCCTTCCACATGTCCCAGTGGGTCGGCACCAGCCGGTCGAGCCCGAGGTTGTTCGCGGCCGTCGCGATCTCGTTCTCGTCGCTGTACCACTTCGTCCGGACCGGCTCGCCCGTCTCCTTGTCGGGGACCGTTCCCTCGGAGCCGAACGCGAGGACGCCAATGTCGATGTCGAACCGCTCCGCGAGCCCGGTAAAGGACGGCGAGGGCTTGCTGTCGCCGGCGTGGAACACCGTGCCGGCGTCGTGTTCGATCACGTAGCCGACCGGATGGGTGGCGTCGGCGTCGCGCGTCTCGACGACGTGGACGGTGAACTCGCCGATCCGCAGCTCGTCGCCCTCCCGAACCTCGGTGAAGGCGGCCTCCTCGACCGCGTACTCCTCGGTCCACGCCTCCTCCTCGCGCGCGACCGCGAGCGAGTCGTCGGGCGCGACGAGGTCGGCGTCGGTGTTCTCCAGAATCGGCGCCTGCGAGGGGCCGTGGACGTGGTCCGTGTGCTCGTGGGTGGCGAGCACGGCGTCCGCGGCCTCCACGTCCTCGGGATCGAACGGAATCGGTATCATGCGTATCGTGCGCGGCGGGTCGCCCGTGCCGACGTACGGGTCGATCCAGAGGACGGTCCCCTCGCTCCCCTTGATCGCGAAGCCGTTACAGCCCAGGTACCACAGCGCCACCGTGTCGGGGTCGGCGTCCGCGACCGCGCGCGGCAGCCAGTCGCCCCAGTCGGAGTCGACCATGGGCGTCGATGCGGATGCGGCGGGGGTAATTATTCCGAAGTGCGTCCGGACCGGCGGCGAGACCTCCTATTCGTTGCTCTCGAAGCGACGGAAATCAGTTCGAACCCGAACAAATAAATCGTATCTCGCTATATCGAATAGTGTGGCGTTGGGGCGACGGGCGGTCACCGGCGATCCAGCGAAACCCGGTCACGGCGTCCGGTGGGGGACGACGAGATCAGCCTCGAAAGAGGTTGACGACCTCGTCGACGACGTCGGACTCCACCGCGAGGATGTACCGTTCGGAGGCCTCCAGCTTCGTCTCGGGGCCGGCGAGACCGTCCCGGTCCGCGGTGGAGATGAGAAGGCTGCCCGCCGGGAGGGCGACCTCGTCGAGCCGTCGTCCGGCGACTGGGGCCGACTCGGCGACCGTCACCTCGATGATGTCGAGGTCGGCGGTGGGGTACACGAGCGTCCGAATCCCCTCGCCCGTGAGCATGTCGGCCGCGTGGTCGCCGCCGAGCGACTGCGGGAGGAGCGTCGCGTCGACGACCTCGTCGTGGTCCGGCTCCGTGGCCGTCTCCGACCGGGCGAGCGTCCGGATCGACGGCTCGAGGTAGTGGGCCGTCAGGCAGATCTCCGTGTTCGTCTCCGTCTCGTCGGTGAGCGCGGCGATCGCGTCGGCGTCGCCGAGGTCCGCCTGCCTGAGGATCGACTGCTCCGTGGCGTCGCCGTGGATCACCGGTCCGAGGTACTCGTCGGCCAGTTCCTCAACGCGGTCCCCGTCGACCTCGATCAGCAGCACCTCGTGCCCCTGTTCCGTGAGGTTCTTCGCGGTCTGTAGCCCGACCCGACCCCCGCCGGCGATGACGAACCGCTTCGTTCGGGTCATCGTGCCGCGTCTCGGCCCGCGTCGTCTTCAATCCGGCCGACGTTCCTACACGCTCGGAACGCCGGGCACGGGCGCCGCGGATAAACCGTTATCAGCCCACGACACGATTCCCAGGTCGGGGAAACTCTCATCGGATATGAAGTGGTCGAGACCGCTCGAATCCGAGCGTACGATGGACGAATTCGGACGGAACGTTCCCGAGCGATGAGCGGGGAACAGACCCGGTCCCCCGAGGCCGAACTGGGGCTGCTCGACGCGACGATGATCGGTATGGGAGCGATGATCGGCGCCGGCATCTTCGTGTTGACCGGATTGGCCGCCGAGATCGCTGGCCCGGCGGCGATCGCTGTCTTCGCGTTGAACGGCGTCGTCACCGCCTTCACCGGGCTCTCGTACGCCGAACTCGCCAGCTCGATCCCCAAGAGCGGCGGCGGGTACGCGTTCGTCCGCGAGATCTTCGACGACCTCTCGTCGTTCATCATGGGGTGGATGCTCTGGTTCGCCTACATGATCGCGGGGGCGTTGTACGCGCTCGGGTTCGCCCCGAACTTCCTCGAACTGCTCCACGTGTACGGGGTCGTCCGGCCCCCGGAGGAGGTCGGCGCCCTGGCCCTGCCGGTCGTCGACGCGGCGGTCCCGGTGGGGTTCCTGCTGGCGTTCGCCGCGGTGTTCGGGCTCGTCGCGCTCAACGCCGTCTCGACCGCCGCCAGCGGAAGCGCCGAGACAGTGTTCACGATCATCAAGGTGGCGATCCTGCTGGTGTTCGTCGCCTTCGGACTGGCGTCGCCGATGTTCTCCGGCGCCGAGTTCCAGCCGCTGTTCCCCGAGGGCAGCGGCGCGGCCGCCGTGCTGCCGGCGATGGGGCTCACCTTCATCGCCTTCGAGGGGTACGACCTCATCACCACCGTCACCGAGGAGGTGAAGAACCCTCGCGAGAACATCCCGAAGGCGATCTTCGCGAGCCTCGCGGTCACCGTGGTCGTCTACTTGGCGGTCGTCGCCGTCGCCGTCGGGACGCTCGGCGCGAGCGGACTCGCCGAGGCGGGAGAGGCGGGCATCGCCGAGGCGGCGACCTCGTTCATGCCGACCGGCCTGCCGATCATTCAAAACGGCGGTGCGCTCGTCGTCTTCGGCGCGGTGTTCTCGACGCTGACGGCGCTGAACGCGGTCGTGATCGCCTCCTCTCGGGTCGCGTTCTCGATGGGACGCGAGGGACAGCTGCTCCCCTCCTTCGGGCAGATCCACCACCGCTACGGGACGCCGTTCGTCGCGATCCTCGCCAGCGCGGTGGTGATGCTCGGCTCGGTCGCCCTGCCGACCCAGAGCGCCGGCAACATGTCGAGCCTCTTTTTCCTGCTGTCGTTCGTCATCGTCAACGTCGCCGCGATCAGGCTGCGCCGCGAGCGCCCGAACATGCACCGCCCCTACGAGATGCCGTTCTACCCCGCCCCGCCGCTGATCGGAATCGCGCTCAACCTGATCCTGACGGGGGTGCTCGTGGAGTACCTGCTGCGGACGGACCCGCTGGCGCTGGGGCTCAGCGCCGGGTGGATCCTGCTCGGCGGGGCCGCGTACCTCACACTCAACAGGCTGCGCGCGGAGCCGGACTCCGGGCCGGCGGCCGCCGAGGCAGAGATGGCCCCGGAGACGGAGGACTGAACCCATGCCAAGCGCACTCGACATCGTGATCGCGGGCGGCGGACGCGTCGGCTTCCAGACGGCTGAGATCCTCGCGGACCGCGGCCACGAGGTGACGATCGTCGAACGCGACGAGGCGGTCGTCTCCGAGATCGCCGACGAGTGGATCGCGACGGTGATCCGCGGCGACGCGACGGACCCCGACATCATCGAACAGGCGGGCATCGAGGACGCCGACGCGATCGCCGCGCTCACCGGCGAGACTGGGCTGAACCTCGCCGTCTGTCTGGCCGCCACGGAGCTTTCCCCGGGGGTCCGGACGGTCGCCCGGATCGACCGCACCGCCGGCGAGGCGTACACGCGGTTCGTCGACGCCGTGCTGTTCCCCGAGCGGGCCGGGGCCCGGGTGGCGGCGAACGAGGTCCTCGGCAGCGACGTCCAGACGCTGGCCGACGTGACGGGCAACCTCGACATCATGCTCGTCCGGGTCGCGGAGGGGGCGCCGGCGGCCGGGAAGTCGCTCACCGAGGTCCGCTTCCCGGCGGGCGCGGTGGTCGTCTCCGACGCCGACGGCCACCGGATCGCCCGCTCAGACACGTCGCTGACCCCGGGCGAGCGCTACGTCGTCGCCGTCGAGCCCGAGGTCGCCGACGAAGTCATGAACCTGTTACAGGGGTGAGCGGCGACCGTTCCCACGGGTCCGCCTCGGCTACCGTCCGCCGGGCGTCCACTCGGCGCCGTCGAGCTCGCGGTGCGTGAACGGGACCGCGTCCTCGCCGCTGTAGCTCGCGACGAGGTGGCCGTCCCCCTCGAGGTAGTACTTGTACGTCGTGAGCCCCTCCAGCCCGACCGGGCCGCGGGCGTGAATCTTCCCGGTCGAGATGCCGACCTCGGCGCCGAGGCCGTAGCGGTAGCCGTCCGCGAACCGCGTCGAAGCGTTGTGGAAGACGCTCGCGGCGTCGACGCCGGTCATGAACGTCTCGGCCGTCTCGGAGTCCTCGGTGAGGATCGACTCGGTGTGTTTCGAGCCGTGGTCGTTGACGTGGTCGATCGCGGCGTACGCGTCGCCGACGACCTTGATCGACAGTTCGAGGTCGCCGTACTCCGTGTCCCAGTCCGCCTCGGTCGCGGGGTCGACGTCGACGACCTCGCGGGTCCGCTCGTCGCCGCGCAGTTCGACGCCGCTTTCCTCGTAGCGCGCGACGAGGTCCGGGAGGAACGCGTCCGCGACCGACTCGTGGACCAGCAGGGTTTCGACCGCGTTACACACCGCCGGGTACTGGACCTTCGCGTCGAATGCCACGTCCGCCGCCATCTCCAGGTCGGCGTCGGCGTCGACGTACACGTGACAGATCCCCTCGGTGTGGCCCAACACGGGGATCTGGGTGTTCTCCTGGATGTAGGAGACGAACTCGGAGGAGCCGCGCGGCATCACGAGGTCGACGCGGTCGTCGAGTTCGAGCAGGCGGTCGACCTCCTCGTGGGCCTCGATGAGCGCGGCCCACCCGTCGGGGAGGTCCGCGGTCGCCTCGACGATCGCCTCGTGGAGGACGCGGTTCGACTCGCTGGCCTCGCTGCCGCCCTTGAGGACGACGGCGTTGCCGGACTTCAACGCGAGCGCCGCGATCTGGACCAGGGCGTCGGGCCGCGACTCGAAGACGGTCGCGACGACGCCGATCGGCACGGCGACCCGGTACAGCTCCAAGTCCTCGTCGAGCTCGCGCGCCGCGAGCGTCTCGCCGAGCGGGTCGTCCTGTTCGGCGACCGACTCGACCATCGACGCGATCTCTTCGACCTTCGTCGCGTCGAGCTTCAGCCGGTCGACCAACGCCTGCGTGTACTCGCCGTCCGCGAGGAGTTCCTCCGCGGCCTCGACGTCCTCCGCGTTGGCCGCCAGTATCTCCGCCTCCCGCTCGCGGATCGCGTCGGCGATCGACCGGAGCGCCTCGTTCCGGGTGGCCTGGTCCGCATTCGCGAGGCGCAGGGCGGCGCGCTCGGCTCGGCGTGCCAGTTCGTCGGTGTCGGCCTCGACGTCGGTGTCCGGTTCGGTGTGGCTCTCACTCATAATCGTCACCCGTCTTCGGCACGAATAGCGTGCCCGTCGGCTTACCCGCTGCGATCCGCGCTAATACGTCGCGCTCGGCGGAGCCCGCGATGATCGCGGGGATCCCGTTCCGGCTCACGTCGTGGGCCCCCTCCACCTTCGTGCGGATCCCGCCGAAGTCGGTCTCGGTGCCGTCGCCGACGATCTCCCGCAGCCGCTCGTACCCGTCGTCGACCGCCTCGATCAGCTCCGCGTCGTCGTCGCGCTTCGGGTTCCCGGTGTAGACGCCGTCGACGTCGGTGAGCGTCACGAGGAGGTCGGCGTCGAGCCCGATCGCGATCGACGCCGACAGCATGTCGTTGTCGCCGATCCGCAGCTCGTCGGTCGCCACCGCGTCGTTCTCGTTGACGACCGGGACGACTCCCCACGACAGCAGCGTCTCGACGGTGTTCGTGAAGTTGTCGAACCGTTCGGGCGCGTCGAGGTCGGTCCCCGTCACGAGGATCTGCGCGACGTCCTGGTCGAACCGCTCGAAGCTCTGCGTGTAGTGGCGCATCAGGAGTCCCTGTCCGACCGTCGAGAGCGCCTGACTCTCCGCGATCGAGTCGACGCCGTCGCGCGATTCCGGCCCCTCGTCGAGCCGACCTGTCCCGGCGCCGACGGCGCCCGACGAGACCAGCACGACCTCCGTGCCGCGCTCGCGGAGGTCCATCACGTCCGCGACGAGCTTGTCGAGCTTCACGCGGTCGAGCCGCGAGTCGTCGTCGGTCAGCGAGTTCGTCCCGGCCTTGACGATCACGCGGTCGGCCGCGGCCGCCTCCTGCCGAGCGGCCGCGACCCGCTCGCCGTCGGTCGCGCCCACGCGGTCGGCGTCGGCCGCGGCTACGCGCTCGGCGCCCGAGTCCTCAGCCATCGTCGAACTCCGCGGCGAGCTCGCGGGACCGGCGCTCGGCGGCCGCGACCGCGTCCTCGACCGCCGCGTCGGCGTCGCTGTCCCACAACACGTCCATCCCCTCGATCGTCGTGCCGTTGGGCGAGCAGACCGCCTCGATCAGCTCGTCGACGCTCCGGTCGTCGCGTAACACCGTCTCGGCCGCGCCCTTGAACGTCTGGGCGGCCAGCGTCTCCGCCTGCTCGGGGTCGAGCCCGCCGTCGATCCCGCCCTGCTTCATCGCGTCGATCAGGTAGAAGGCGAAGGCGGGCCCGCTGCCGTTGACCGCGGTCGAGACGTGCATCAGCGACTCGTCGACCTCGACGAACTCGCCGACCGCGTCGAGCATGGCGCGGACCTCGTCGGTGAGGCCCTCGTTCGTCGCCGCCGCGGCCATGTCGCCCGTCTCCGCCGCGAGGTTGGGCATGATCCGGACGACGGGCGCATCGGTGCGCTCGGCGACGAACTCTCGGGGGAGCCCCGCGGCCAGCGTCACGATCTGCTGGTCCGCGCGGAGGTCGAGGTCGTCGAGGACCGCCGGCGCCACGTCCGGCTTCACCGCGAGGACGACGACGTCGGCGTCGCGCGCCGCCGCCACGTCGTCGGTCGTCTCGTCGACGGCGTCTTCGATCGCGGCGAGCGCCTCGGGGTCGAGGTCGATCGCCGTCAGGTGGTACCCCTCCGCGCGGGCGAGCCCCCGAAGCAGGGCGCCCCCCATGTTGCCGCAGCCGATAACGCTCACTCGGGTCATTTGCCTCTACGGAGTCGGTCGGCGGACATACCAACTGCGGTTTTCGCAAAAATCCGCGATCGGTCGTGAGTCGGCCGCTCGGCGACCGCTACACCAGTTCCGCGTACAGCGAGCGGTAGCGGTCGGCGATCGCGTCGATCGAGAACGCCTCGCTGCGCGCGGCGGCGTTCGCGCCGAGCTCCGCCCGTCGCTCGGGGTCGCGGAGCTCGTCGATCGCGTCGACGAACCCCTCGACGTTGTCGCCGCGGGAGGCGTCGTCTCCGCCGGGTGCGCTCCCCTCGTCGCCCTCGCTGCCCACCTTCAGGCAGTCCTCGCCGTCGTCGAGCCACGAGAACGTCTCGATGTCGCGCACGACGAGGGGCTTCCCGGCCGCCATCGCCTCCAGTAACGCGATCCCCTCGTTCTCCTCGTGGGTCGGGAAACAGAAGACGTCGCCCGCGGCGTACGCGCCGCGGATATCGTCGACGAATCCCGTGAACGTGCAGTTCGACGGCGACTCGTCGATGAGCCGCGTCGTCTCGCGCCCCTTCAGCGAGCGGTCGACGTGGCCGAACCAGACGAAGTCGACGTCCGGCATGCGGTGGGCGGTCTCGACGAACGTCTCCAACCCCTTCCGCTTGATAACGTGGCCGACCATGAACACCGTCGGCGGGTCGAGGTCGTAGCGGTCGCGGTACTCGGCCTCCAGCGACTCGAACCCGTCGAGCTTCTCGCGGTCGACGCCGTTCGAGATCACCGTCGTCGGCACGTCCGCGTACCCGCGGATCACGTCGCGGTTGTACTCGGAGGGGCAGACGAGCCGGTCCGCCAGTCCGTACGCGCGCCGGAGGTACGGCTTCAGCGGGCGAGCGAGCGCGTTCGTGAACCGGAAGCTGTCGCCGAAGTCCTCGGCGGTGACGTGGGTGTGCGCGACGACGGGAATTCCGGCCTTCCGGGCGCGGCGCGCGTACCAGACCGAGCGCGGCCCCATCAGGTTCAGGTGGAGCACGTCGGCGTCCAGCGTCGGCTCGGTGGTGTAGTCGATGCCAGTTCGGTCGAACATCTTCCGCTGGTGGTCGACGGACGCCGCCATCCCGCCGGTGACGTGCTCCTCGAACTCGAAGTAGTGGCTGACCTTCATCGGTGGAGCGGCGCTCGCGGCCGCGCGGCGCTCGCGTCTCGGGACCCGTCGCGGCCGGTCACTCGACTTCCAGCCACGGGACCTCCATCAGCGCGGGGATGTACGTCTCGATGTGGTGCTCCCAGACGCCCTCCTCGCCGAACGCCTCGCCGTGGTCGGCGGTGACGACCACGTCGCCGTCGAGCTCCTCGACGAGCTCCGAGACGCTCTCTAAGGCGATCCGGAGGTTCTCCTCGTACATCGACAGCGCCGTCACGCGCGTGCCGTCCGTCACGAGGTCCTTCGGGTCGAGTTCGAGCCACAGGCCGGCCTTCTGTGCGAACTCGCTGTCGTCGAGCCGGCTCTCTATCTTCGGGCGGACGGAGTCGCTGAGCGAGGAGAGCAGCCCGCCGTCGTCGTCGTTGCCCTCGCTCTCTTCTTCCTCCTCCTGGCGTTTGATCCCCTTCTGGATCTGTTTGAGCTTCTGTCCCTTGCCCCGCGAGAGGTACGGCGCGTGCGGCTGCATGTAGTGGAGGACGGTGCGGTCGGCGCGCTCGACGGCGTCCCGATTGCGGTGGAACGCGTCCGCGAGCCCCTCCGGCGGGACGGTCCCGAGGTCGTCGTCCCAGTCGGTCTTCCACACGTCGTGGATGTCGCTGATGTGTTCGGAGGCGGTCCACTCGTAGTCGCAGCTGGCGCCCCACTTCAGCTCGTTCAGCGGGATCCCCAGGTCGTTGATGAACGGGTTCCCGGAGAAGTACGCGATGTCGTGGTCGCCGGTGAACGTGCGGTAGGCCCACTCCGGCGTCGACGAACCGATGCTCCGGCGCTTCTCGAGCGTGCCGTCGAGGTACTCGTCGTACACGTCCGCGAACACGTCGTACCGGCACGCGTCGAGCACCAGGCAGTAGTCCCAGTCCGACTCGAGGAACCGCTGATCTTCCATTGGGTGGGTCGTCGGCCCGCCGGTACGTATGTATTCTCATTCCCGGCCCGGGAGCAGGGTCCCGACGGCGGAACCGAGACGCGGGAAGGCCCGTCGTCCCGGCGGACGCGAAGCAGACGTTTCAAGTTCGCTACGGCGTCACCTGTTCTATGGAAGGCCCACAACGGCGCGCGCTGATCCTCGGGTCGGCCGGCGCCGTCCTCCTCTTCGCGGTGCTGTTCGTCGTCGTCGGGGTCGACCGCGTGGTCGACGCGCTCGCGGCCGCCGACCCGGCCCTCGTCGCCGCGGCCGCGGGCCTCGGCCTCTGCTGGCTCGCGGCGTGGAGCCTCATGCTCCGCGCCGTGCTGGGCGCGCTCGACGTCGAGATGTCGGTCTGGACCGCCTTTTTGGTCTACAGCGGCGCCGCCTTCGCGAACAACGTCACCCCGTTCGGGCAGGCGGGCGGCGAGCCCGTCGCCGCGGCGCTCATCTCGAAGGTCGGCGAAGCCAGATACGAGACCGGCCTCGTCGGCATCGCGAGCGTCGACGTACTCAACGTCGTCCCCTCCGCGTCGCTCGTGTTCCTCGGCGTGGGGTCGTACGCGGCCACCACCGCGGTCGGTGACCGCGTCGGGTTCGCCGTCGCGAGCGCGGTCGCGCTGATCGCCGCGATCGTCTCGGCGATCGCGTTCGTCTGGCGCTACCGCGTGGCGGTCGTCGACCGCGTGCCGGGCGCGGTCGGCCCGTTCCTCGGTCGGTTCGACCGGTTCGACGCCGAGGCGGTCGAGGCCGGTCTCGCCGACCGACTGGGGAACTTCTTCGCCGACATCGAGCGGGTCGGCACCGACCGCCCGCGGCTCCTCGGGATCGTCGCGCTCTCGCTCCTCGGCTGGCTCTTCCAGGCCGCCGCGCTCACCGTCGCGTTCGCCGCGGTCGGGCACCCGATCTCGCCGCTGGTCCCCGTCTTCGTCGTCCCGCTGTCGTACGTCGCGGGCGCGACGCCGCTGCCCGGCGGACTCGGCGGTATCGAGGCCGCGCTCGTCGGCCTGCTCGTCCCGACGACCGGCGTCGCCGCCCCCGCGATCACCGCCGCGGTCTTAGTCTTCCGCGGCGCCGTCTACTGGCTCCCGATGGTGATCGGCGGCGCGTCGGCCTCCACGCTGGGCGTCAAGGCGTTCGAGTAGGGCGGCTCCGTCGGAATCCCTCTCTTTAGATGTATTCCCGTGGCTCTGTTGAAACTCTATTCTTCAGACATATTCTTGCCTGAAACAGCCGGTCGATGAGAGTTGCTTCTCGATCGGTTTCGGGAGTGAGTATCGCAGATCGGTAGCAGTGATATAGTATTTAAATAACCGTGAGCGACGGCGACAACCGGTTATAAATGGCAGGCAGTGGCGCGCCTGCGAGCGGCCGCCACCGGCGGCCGCGAGCGAGCCCGCGAGGTCGCCGTCGCTCACGGGTATTTAAATACTATTTCACTGCTACCGATCTGCGATACTCACTCCCGAAACCCAACG